>JALOOL010000017.1 GCA_025454425.1 Hydrococcus sp. Prado102
AATGAAGTTGATCTAACGGATAACAAAGTCGCCAATGCTAAAATTGATTTTTCAATTCATGCAAAACCTTGGGCAACGGCAGGTAAAGAATGGGCTAAAGACATCGAATTCATTTGGCAAAGTAAATTTGGTTTTGGTAATACGGTGTACCAAGGAGCAAACAGATATTATCATTACGATTACGATTTTGTAAAATTACTTCGACTCCCGATTCTGTAGGATTTATCTCGACTCCCGTAATCGGTATAATCCCCTCTCTTTGCAAGGGGTTATTTGGTGTTTGTCCTAAGATGCGATCGCGACTAACACGATTTTCGCTCGGTTGAGTAATATTTTTACTAGATTCATTTAATGTAAGTTTTTCTAGCCTCTGGGTAATATCTTCGCCGCGAATATCTTTGTTTACTTCCTCACTTTTAGCCGAAATCGCGATCGCAACTATCGTTGCACTCGCTAGCACCAAGCTTTGAAACAATCTATCTAACTTCATGTATTCCCTCACACCCAAAAAAATTTACTTAGAAGAAGCTCTGACTCGACCTAACAACAACTAATTGCTATAGGTTTGCATTTATTTATTTCAACAACGCTCGTCAGATTCTCGATGTCTTATCAAAAGGCGAAGATTAGCTTCGCACAGTGTAGGAATCGTGAATGTTTAGATTAGCTTCTTAAGAAAATTTCTTAATTGAATAGGTATAATAAGGGATTTGTATATTGAATTTGAACGATCGACGGATTTTTTTTGGGAACGCTAGAGGTAATTTGAATGATTTTGCCGATATTTTTGGGGATTGACACCGAATTTTTGACGAAAAGCGATCGCAAAATAGCTGCGACTTTCAAAACCCACCCTTGAAGCAACATCTTCCACCTTCATTTCCCCTGTTGCTAAAAATTGTCGTGCCACCTCAAGTCGATAGTCGTGCAAGTATTTAAAAGCTGATGTTCCAAAAACTTGACGGAAACCGCGCTTCAACTTAAAGTCATTTAAGCCGACTTGTCGTGCTAACTCAACAAGGCTGGGTGGATTTTCTAAATTACTCAGTAAAATTTCTTTAGCTTGATGAATTCTCTCAACATCGCTCAAGTCTTTGGCAAAAGAGTTTTTTTGATAAAAACTATTATCTTGAAATTGTTGTAAATGCAGCGTTATTAGATCGACTGCCCTACTTTCTAAATACATCTGCCTCATCAAGCCTTGATAGGGACATTGTAAAATCTCATGTAAGGTTTGCCGCATTTTTCGTGTTGTTTTTCCTAAGCGATAGTAAGGTTGCGGTCGATCGCTCATTACACCTTGACGCATCTCTACTGGGATCTGTTCTAATAATTCTTCCCCAAAACTTTGAAAAAATTGTTGCGGTTCAAATCCAATATAAATACGTGAAAATTTTTCTCCGGCTTGCCACCATTCAGTTTCTTTGACATCGCAGTTGCATTCCGAATAATATCTACCCGTTATTTCCTCAGTTTCATTGGTTAAACCGTGACGATGGATTTTCACTTTTCCTGACAGAAAAAAGCTCAAACCAAATTGATAATTGTCATTAATATCCCTTTGCCAAACCAGATCTTCAGTCAACTCGCACTCGTATAAACCAATGTTTAGTCCATGTCGCAACTTTATTCGCGAGTCATACTCATTGCCGATACCTGGAAGATAGCCTTGATAAATCGTTTCTAGATCGGATGATTTGTAGAAAATCTTCCCATTTTGCCAATTTTCCTCCCACAATTCACCACATTCTTTATCGGTAATAATTTTTGTCATCGTTTATTAATAATTATTCTCAATAAAATTATTGCTAATCATACAGTACTACATCGGAACTTTACAAGTCAGTTCTGGTTTGCCACAGTAAGAGCATTGCTGCTGAAGCGATCGCGCAGGCGCTTCCCACCACAAAGGTTACAGAAGGCTCGAACTGCTGCCAAAACCAACCTGCTAAGAGATTGGCAACTAGAACAGTTGTTCCCATCACTAAATCAAATACACCAAATGCAGTACCTCGTATCCCAGGCGCAATTAAATCTGCAACGATCGCGCTTAACAATCCCTGCGTACTGCCGAGATAAACCCCATACAAGGCAAAAAGTCCCCAAATCTGCCAATTATAACCAGCAAAAGCAAAACCGAGATAAACGATGGTATAGAGTCCGAAACCAAGAACTAAAAATCGAACTCGTCCTACGCGATCCGAGAGCCTGCCAAGCGGATAAGCGGTTATGCTATAGGTAACGTTCATGACCATCAGCAACAGAGGCGCTACAGTAGGAGCGATATCAAATTGCTGCGATCGCAACAGTAAAAATGCCTCGCTCGAATTCCCTAGATGAAACACGGCAATAATAGCTGTTAATTGCCAAAAAGCCGGACTCAAATC
Organism: Hydrococcus sp. Prado102; assembly: GCA_025454425.1. Lineage (GTDB taxonomy): Bacteria > Cyanobacteriota > Cyanobacteriia > Cyanobacteriales > Microcystaceae > Hydrococcus. The sequence continues at coordinate 2,388 of JALOOL010000017.1, forward strand.
GTTTAATATTTGCCAGGATAAAGCAGGGACGCGAGAACGATTGCTAGGTGACTCTCGCACTTGCGAGGCTAACAAAATCGCGGCAGTTATGGCGGGAAACACTGCCACCCAAAACACCCAACGAAAATTTTGTTGGGAAATTGCCATGAGTACAGTTGCTAAAATTGGCCCGATAACAGCGCCAATGGAATCCAAGGATTTTCGCAACCCAAATGCCGATCCTCTTTGTTCGAGAGGGGTTACATCGGCGATTAAAGCATTGCGAGGTGCGCCGCGAATGCCTTTTCCCATGCGATCGACGATACGAGCGAGTAAAATCCAACTAGGACTAATAGCGATGGCAAATAAAGGTTTTGAGAGTGCAGATAATCCATAGCCAAACACTAATAGATCTTTACGACGCTGCCAAACATCACTTAAACGTCCCGAAAAAACTTTGAGAACTGTCGCTACGACTTCTCCAATGCCTTCAATAAAACCTAGCACGACAAGATTAGTTCCCATTGAAACCAAAAACAAAGGAAGCACTGAATGAATCGTCTCAGTGCTGATGTCCATGAAGAGACTGACAAATCCCAAGATCCAAACAGTTCGGGGAAGCGATCGCAAATTTGATGAGAGTTTTATTTTCATGATTGAGGCTAGGATTAATCGCGATCGCGCAGACGGATATTGCAGATTTCTAGCTCCAATCCCGAACGCAGTTCTATATTCCGATAATATCCATACCCTAATTGCTTGGGATATTTCAAGGTTTTGTCCAACGGGTCGCATGGGTCGTGTTGGGCAGTTGCTTCGGCTTCTTCTATAAGTTCCCAAAAAGATTGCTGCGAGAGAGTAATAGTCATAATGGTGTTATGAAAGTGTCTTAATGGAAAATCTTCTCATCTTTTTGAGTAAAATATTGTATTATAGCCACAGTCATTGAGAAAAGCGATCGCTTATTTTGCGTCTATTAACCTGACGAGTGGGGGAATTATTTTATGGAAGCGCGATCGCGCCTTGAAACTCTATCCATAGAACAGTTAGAAGATTTAGGCGAAGCTTTGCTTGATTTTACCAGTTTAACCGACTTGCAGGCTTGGTTAGAAGCGCTTGGGGATTGAGATAATGAGGTGCGATCGCGCTTGATAGAATAAAGAGATATGGCGTGGGACTAAAGCATAGAGTGAAAGCGTGAGTACATTGTCAGATGAGGAAATTCATCAAGAAATTGGCAAGATTGTCGAACCTTTTGAACTATTTGAGTGTTTTGAATGTGCCCAGGCTGTCATGGATTGGCTCAGACAAAATCAAATTAATGGAACGTTGCTGAGGCTTAAAACTAAATACCGAGATGCTTTTATTTTAAGTTCCCGATGGGAGCGTTTGGGTAATACGGAGAGTATCTCAACCAATGGGATTCATTACGGGGTAGAAGTGCGGGGTAAAGTCTTCGATAATTTATCGTCTGAGGGATTAAATAAAGAAGCGTGGGTTGATGATTTTGCTTGTCGCAGAGGAGTGTTTGAGGTTGAAGAAATAGAACGAGTTTAATGGTTAGGAGAAATCTAAATGAGCGATCTGTTTGCAATATTACAGAAAATTGAGGCTAGACCGGGACTATATATTGGCAGAGCTTCGGTAAGCGATCTATTTATGTTTATTATTGGTTATAGGACGGCAAGAGAAGAGCTAGGAATTGAACCGATAAAAGCCGAGCTAGATTTTTATGGAGAGTTTCAGCCTTGGCTTCAAAAACGGCTAAAGATTACAACGTCTAATTCTTGGGCAAAAATGATTGAGCTTGGCTGTGGTAGCGAAAAAGAAGCATTTGAAAGGTTCTTTCGGCTACTTCATGAGTTTTTACAGGATAGCGATCGCGCGATTGCTCGGAGCGCAATCGTCAAGGGAGAATGCAAACCCTATTGACAATCCCGCAGAACTGTTAGAGGTGCGATCGCGCCTTGAAACTTTTACTATAAAACTACTAGAAAATTTAGGCGAAGCTTTGCTCGATTTTTCCCGCATGACCGCTCTGTAAGCTTGGTTAGAAGCACATGAAAGCTGACTATTCGCCGATAACTTACGGATTTTATCCATCTTCTAACAAATATTTAAACAAGTCATCCAAGACTCGATTCGCTCCTAAAATACTCGGAGTGTCCCATCTATCTGGAGATACAGGGTAAGCTCGATTGTTTTTGACTGCTTTCAAATGACTAAAGAGGGGATGTTGCTTATAAAAGCTGGGGGGTCTTTGTTCATCACTAATAATAAATAAGATGTCAGCGTTATACTCATCGAGACTCTCAATGCTCATGGGTGCGCCAGGATGTGGCAGTTTATAGTGTAGCCCCGTATCCCTTAGAACATCTGCGCTTGCATCACCGTTTACCATAGGTGTATAAACAAGACCCATATTGTAATAAATTACGGAAATTTCTATTTGTTCCAACTGGTTTCCTAAGCGTTGCCGAAATTCTTCAATGCGTTTTTGGTATTGGCTCAAAATTTCCTCTGCTTTGGCTTTTTCACCAAAGACGTTGGCAACATAGCGCAGAGTTTGCTTAAAGAGTGCTTCATTTGCTAGCGAATCAAAAGGGACTTGAACGGTGGGTGCGATCGCTGATAATAACTGATATTGACTGGGATGAGGACTGTAATGTGACGTTAAAATCAAATCTGGTTTGAGCAGCAAAATTTTTTCTAATGAAGGCTCAAATGGCTTTCCAACATTCGTAGCTCCTGCAACATCATCGAGTGATACGCTACCAATAATTTCTTTTCCTCCCACTCTATCAGATGTGTAGCCAATTGGTTTGATACCGAGCGCGAGCGAGGGATCGAGTGTGAAGGCAGGGTGTAACGCAACAATCCGTTGTGGATGAAGTGGGACACAGGTTTCGCCAAATTCGTGCTGAATGACTCGGCACTCAGAAGCAGGCGTTAAGGGGAGATGAGGACTGCGGCTGCCAGATTGGGAGCAAGCTGTAATTAAAAGTAAGGACAAAGCTATCAGTAAACATGGCTTAATGAGACGATAGGACGGTCTTTTCATCATGCTCGTAGCGACTATAAGCAGGGTGCGTCGTATCTCTGTTCCCCTTGTCAGGCTGTTGGCTCTCCTCATTTTCCCGCCTCTTAGTTCCCCTTGTGAATTGCCCCCCTCTAACTCCCCCTTAGCAATGAGGAGAACCAGTTCCGGCTCCCTCTCCTTGCCGAGAGGAGGGTTGGGGAGGGGTCAAAACCGCCATGAAAGTGTTCCTCGAACGGTAAAAGGCTCGCCAGGATAAACGCTAGAATCGCTATTAGCAGACTCAAAATAATCTACATCGAATAAATTATTGAAGTTCAGCGATGCCCTAAACTGTCCGCGAGTGTAGAAAATAGCGGCATCGGTGCGAAGATAACTGGGTAATGCAAACGAATTGTCCAAATCTCCCTGGCGATCGCCCACATAGAAAAGTCCAACTCCAAAGCCCAAGCCTTGCAAATCGCCTTCTTGAATTTCGTAGCTCGTCCATAGGTTGACGCTATGCTCTGGGACGTTGTTCAAACGATTCCCAACTTCAAAGGTATTGTCTTCCGTGATTCGTGCATCCGTATAGGCATAGCCCGCAATGATATTCCAGCCTGGGAGGATCTCTCCGGCAACGTTCAATTCAACGCCGCGACTATTTTGTTCGCCTGTTTGAATTTGAAAATTAGGATCGTCTGGATCGGCAGTGGTAACGTTTGTGCGCGTCAGATCGTACAGCGCCAGCGTCGCAGAGAGACGGTCATTAATATCAGCTTTGATGCCAATCTCATATTGCGTCCCGCGTCCCGGCTCAAATAGCTCGTCATCACGGGATCGACCAATGGTGGGTGTGAACGAGCGGCTGTAGCTGGCATAGAGCGAAATTGGTTCAATCGGTTGATAGACAATGCCCAAACGGGGGCTGAAGGCATTTCCCGATTGGAATGTCTCAGTATCCTCGGTTAAATTCCGATCCGTCTGCTCAAACGCATCAAATCGACCCCCCAATAATAGTTTGAGATTGTCTGTCAGGGTGACTCGATCTTGAACATAGATCCCTAAAGAATCGGTTAATCCGGTAGTAACGAAAGGCAGTTCAGTCTGCTCGAATCTCTCTGAACTGTAGACTGGATCGAAAAGGTCAAGAGGGGCTGCATTAAAGACTCCCAGGAAAGAGCTTCTATCATCTCTTCGCCGCAGATCCGCACCCAACAGAATCTGATGCTGAATTGAACCTGTAGAAAACCTACCGACAACATTCGCGATCGAGTCGAAGGTTTGTGTGTCAAAAATCCCACTATCGACACCACGCTGTATCGTTCTTAGATCGGGGTCAAAACCATTAAAAGCGTAAAGATTTATGTTTCTGTATTGTAAGTCGGCAAAGTAAAAGGAATTTCGCAACGACCAGTTTTCACTAAAGCGATGTTCCAAGTCGTACCCAACTAGAAGAACCTCTGGATCGTATTCACTATCTTCGTCGGCAATATTACGATTGCGGGGAATCTCTCCGTTTGGGTTGGGTAATACCGTTCCTACAGCAGGAAGACCGGGGTTCCATCCTTGATTGATGTCGCTGTACTCCACATTGAAGGTGAGATCGGTGCTATCGCCAATCTCAAACCTTAAAGCACCTGCCACGGCTGGAACTTCTCGCTGCTGAAAATCAACGAAGTTTCCGCCAGATTCATAAGAAGCATTCAGTCGATACAGGATCGTCCTCGAATCGTTCAGTGGCCCCGCCAAATCAACTGCACCCTGATAGAAGTTGTAGCTGCCAGCAGTCGCTTCAAGTTCGTAAAAAGGCTCGCGCAGGGGTTGTTTGGTGACAATGTTAATCGTTCCGCCAGGAGGGCCCGAACCAAATAGAACTGAAGCAGGCCCTCTAAGAACTTCAATTCGTTCAATGTTCGATAAAATTGCTGTTGTCCCACCTGCAAATGAATAACTCAATCCGTTTCTGATTGAGAATGTTTCAAATCCTCGAATCGTGAAACCGTTAAATGCAGGTAGATAGTTAGGGGCGGTTTGAATCACACCAGGAGCATTTCGCAGGGCTTCATTTAAGGTGTTCGCTTGTTGTTCCTCTAGCACCTGTTGAGGAATAATTTGAATTGATTGGGGAATATCACGCAAAGGTGTATCGGTTCTCGTTCCGATACTGGTATTCGGAACGCGATACCCATCTTGCTCTCCCGTCACTACCAGTTCGATATCTTCTTCTTGCGCTGTTTGCGTCTCGCTAGTGGCGCTAAAAATTAATCCTTCTTCGCTATCAAATAACTCAATTATTGGTTGTTTATCTTCTCCTATAACTGTTACCAGTACCGTATTTTCATCTCGATTGGTAACAGTTACCTCGCTTACTCCTTCGATTGGATTTTCGGCTCGAAACGGTTGAATTTGTGCGTTGGGAATCTCGGCAATAAAATTATTTCCCTCGGATATGTTGACAACTCGCAACTGTTGTGCAGTGCCCGTAGGCGTTAGTAAAAGAATTTCAAATCCCGTTTCGGTGGGGTTAAGTTTTACGCTCTCTATCGTTACAATTTGACCCTCTTGCGGTTGAGGAGGCGTAGGGGTTTGTGCTTCTTGACCCCCCTCCGACTCCCCCCTTGTAAAGGAGGGGGTAAAGCCAAAAATCAATCCAGAATCAGAGTCAAATAATTCTACTTGTGGCAGCACTGTTTCTCCAACTGCCGTAACGCGAATGGTACTAGCATCAACATTATTAACCGTAACTTCACTAATCCCTTCTATTGGCTTTTCTACTCGAAATGGTTGATTATCGGGCAGTTGTAATTGTGCATTCGGGATATCGGCGATAAAGTTATTGCCAGAGCTAATATTATTGGGTTGTAATTGTTCGGCGCTTTGGGGTGGCGTTTGTAAGAGTAGTTCTATTCCCGTTTCTGTAGGATTGAGTTGTACTCCTGTGACTGCAATGATTTGACTTGCTTCCGGTTGGGGGGTAGGTGGAGTTTGGGTGCTTGAGTTTGCTGGAGTTAAACTCAAAATCAAGCCTTCATCGCTATCAAACAGTTCTACTTGCAGAGGTGCCGTTTCTCCAACTACTGTGACTTGAACTGTCTTTTCATCAAGATTAATAATGGTTATTTCGCGGATTCCTGTTACGGGGTTTTGGACGCGAAATGGTTTCTTTAATTGCGCGTTAGGAATCTCGGCAATGAAGTTATTTTTTTCAGCGCGATCGCTGATTTGAAGTTGTTCGCCTAGAGGCGTTTGTAAAACTACTTCTACTCCAGAATCGGTTGAATTTACCTCGACTCCTGTAATCGGTACTATATTTTCTTGTTTCTCCTTTTGAAAAGGAGAAATATCCGATGTTGGGATTCGCCCCAGTATTTGCTCTTTGCTAGCACGAACTTTGATTTCATTTAGTTGAGGAATATCTTTTCTTGCTTTCTCGCTTTTTGCCGGAATGCCTAGCGATAGAACAATTGCACTTGCCAACAGCAAGCTTTGAAATAGCTTATCTAATTTCATCGATCTCCTCACACCTATAGAAGACTAAAGCCATCTAGATTTTCAACCTCATTGAGAAGTCAATAATCTTGAAACATTTAGCCAACTTATTGAATATTATTTTTGATAATTTCAGAAAACAGTGTAAGGAAGTCTTAAGGCACAAGTCTATCCCCAAACGGCATTACAGTCCCGAAACGGACTTTTTACCCAACGAACATTCACTTGGGGCAATCCCATACTTTCGCTTAAACGCTGCTGCAAAGTGTCCTAGATGGGCGTAACCTACCAGATTTGCAACTTCGGCAACCGTCATATTACGCTCTCGCAAATATCTCTCTGCTTTCTCCATGCGCATTGCAGTCAGATAGCTAAATACAGTCGTGCCAAATAACTCTTTAAATCCTCGTCGCAGAGTTCTGTCGCTTAACCCAACTAAAGCAGCTAATTCTGTTAGCGAGAGGGGATTATCTAAACGCGAATGAATGATTTGTTTGGCGTGGTGAATTCTGGCAATAGTATCCGATTTTAATGATGGCGAGGATTGAGGCACTCCCTCGCTTGCAAAAATAAAAGAAAGTTGTAGCGCTATTAATTCCAATACTTTCGCTTGTAAATAAATTCTTTTTGTCATTCCCCAATAGGGACAATTAAATATTTGTTGCGTCAAAAATCGCATTGCTGGGGTGATTGCAGGATAAATTAGGGTTTGCCATTCATTCTCTTTAGCAAATAACTTTAACTCTGGGGGAATTTCCCCATCTTTTCCAGGAAAAAAAGTTGCTAATAAATCTGGGGACATTTCAATGTCGATTCCAACCGATCGCGGCGATCGCAAATGCTTTACTTTCATTGCTTTTTGGATACCGCCACCAGATATAAACGTGTTTTCTTCTCCCAAATAACCACATTCATCTATCACAACCCCCGAAAGCAACACGCCAAATTGTAAGGGATGGTCAAAAGTGATTGAGGTTAGCAACATATCTTCGCGGTACTCGTACTCATAAACCTTTAACCAAAGTTTGGGATGTAGTTCTATATTTTTTTCATATCCATTTCCTAAAAACTTGGGCATTTCTAAATAGTTTTCAAATGGCTCTGTTGATAAGATTTGAAGACTATTCTGTGCTGTTTCATCCCAGAGTTCTTGTTCCTCTTCTAACGTGAGGGCAATCGTCATAACTATCAGTTGATGAATTTGAAGATTAATGATACTATTTTTCAATAAAAAAAGAAATAGCAACGTTAGAAATTACATCTCAACAAATCAGAGTTGCTTTGCCAGCTTTGTGAAAAAGGGTTAAAGGCTGAGATGATGAAATGCGATCGCGCGATCGCATCAATTTCGTGCCAAAACACCAAATAACACCAAATAACAACTTGCAATAATTGTTGTTTATCGCGATTGTCCAGTGCAGTCTTTAACGCTTGAATCCTTAAAGGCGATCGCATTGAGCTAAAACGAATCGTCTGAGTTAAGCTCTAGTTGAAAATCTTCTTCTATAAATATCTACTTCCCGATAGCGAAAATACGATGTAAGCTATACATAGTCAATCATTTACCTACTTGACTGTAGCAAGTGACTATTTTATCCTTAAAGTTTAAATGATAATAACTTTCAAGACGATCGGGAATTTTTTAGCTTGAGGAGACAAAAAATTGCAGCAAAAATCGGGAAAAGCACGAATAATTCGGTTATTAGTGCAGATAGCGAGTTTGTGAAGCCGCGCTCGCCCTTGCTTATCGGTTTACTTATAGGATGCGCCTTGTTACTAATCTGCTTAATCTATAGCGTTACCCTCGGCGCAAAAGATATTCCTTTACCGACCATTCTCGAATCATTTACCACCTTTGATAACTCCTTCGACCATTTAGTCATTCAAACGGTAAGATTGCCGCGATCGCTCATAGCGGTTTTCATCGGCGCATCCCTTGCCGTATCGGGTGCTTTAATGCAGGGTTTAACCCGCAATCCCCTAGCAGAAACCGGAATTCTAGGCATCGAAGCGGGAGCCGCCCTTGCCGTTGTGGTTGCCCTATTTGTCTTTGGCAGTTCCTTTCCTTTTATCGGCGTTGCCTTTTTAGGCGCAGCCATAGCCGCCGTACTGGTCTACTTTCTCGGCACGTTAGGACGCGGCGGAGCAACCCCGTTAAATCTCACCATCGCGGGTGCGGCAATGAGTGCGTTGATTTCTTCGATTACGACTGCCATTCTCATTGCCAGCCAGCGCACTTTTGAAGAGATTCGCTTTTGGTTGGCAGGATCGTTAGCAGGAAGGGATTTTAATTTATTTTTATCGGTTTTACCGTTTATTATTTTTGGATTAATTTTAGCCTTCTCGCTAGGCAGACAAATTACAACGATTAATTTGGGCGATGAGGTTGCCGTCAGCTTGGGTCAAGATACGACGCGCATTAAGATTTTAACGGCGATTAGCGTGGTAGTACTGGCGGGAAGTTCGGTTGCGATCGCGGGGCCTATCGGCTTTGTTGGCTTAATCGTTCCTCATGTGGTGCGATTCTACATAAAAACAGATTATCGCTGGATTTTGCCTTATTCTGCCATTTTAGGCGCAATTTTCTTGCTGATGTCGGATGTTGCTTCAAGAGTCTTACTCAAGCCGCAAGAACTCCCCGTCGGCATTATGACTGCCATCGTCGGATCTCCATTTTTTGTTTATCTGGCAAAATCGAAGGTAAAGAAATGAAAGATTGGCTGACGATACGTTCTTCAGGAATATCATTTCGGGTCGAACGACGAGCGATCGCCCTGGCGTTTTTACTATTAGCAATAAGCTTTGTTGCACTCATCTTCAATGTTGGACGAGGAGAATATCCCATCGCTGCATTGGATATCGTCAAAACCTTATTTGGGATCGATACTGGCAATCCCGACCATATCTTTGTCATTCAAGAATTGCGACTGCCGCGATCGCTTGTTGCCTTAATCGTTGGCATTGCGCTAGCGATTTCAGGAACGATCTTTCAAGGAATAACTCGCAATCCCCTTGCCGATCCTAGCATTATTGGCATCGATACTGGAGCGAGTCTTGCTGCGGTGACGATAATTATTTTATTTCCTTCTACACCCGTTTATTTATTACCTATCTGTGCATTCATCGGTGCATTATTGATGTCTGCATTAATTTACTGGTTGGCATGGAACGAAGGAAGTTCGCCGATTCTGTTGATTTTAATGGGGATTGGACTGTCCGCGATCGCCTCGGCATTTACGAGCTTATTAATTACATTTGGCAATATTTATGATGTTAATACTGCCTTGGTTTGGTTGGCAGGAAGCGTTTACGGACGCACCTGGGAGCAAATTTTTTCTTTGTTACCTTGGACGATTGTCTTTGTACCGATGGCGTTTATATTGGCAAGACATTTAAATGTGCTTAACTTAGGCGATGATGTTGCTAAAGGTTTGGGAAGTCGCCTGGAATGGCAGCGAGGATTGCTGGTAATCGTAGCGGTTGCCTTAGCTGGGGCGAGCGTCGCAACTGCTGGAACCATCGGCTTTGTGGGTTTAATTGCTCCTCATGTAGGACGGCAGTTAGTTGGTGCCAATCATCAAGGATTGCTGCCCGTTTCCGCCTTACTTGGGGGATTATTAGTCGTTTTTGCAGATTTACTGGGAAGAACCCTGTTTGCACCCATTGAAATTCCCTGTGGCGTGATGACTGCTGCAATCGGCGCTCCTTATTTTTTATATTTACTCATTCGTCACCGCGATCGCACTAATCAGTAATCAGTTATCAGTTATCAGTTATCAGTTATCAGTAAGGAGTACATATTCTCCCAGTCTCCATTTCCCTATTTGCCTTTACTTTTTGAACTTTGAACTTTGAACTTTGAACTATGAAACAACTCGCCACCCAAAATTTATCGTTAGCTTATGAAAGAACGACGATTATCCGCGATCTGACCTTAACGATTCCTACCGGACAGATTACCGCCTTGGTGGGCGCGAATGGCTGCGGAAAATCGACATTATTGCGAGGACTGGCACGATTGCTCAAGCCTTCTAGCGGGACAGTGTATCTTGATAGTAGATCGATTTTTCAGCGATCGACCAAAGAAGTCGCACAACAGTTGGGACTTCTGCCCCAAAACCCGATCGCGCCTGAAGGACTAACGGTAAAAGATCTCGTCGCTCAAGGACGCTATCCCTATCAAAATTGGCTCCAGCAATGGTCTGCTCAAGATGAAAAAATCGTTCGATACGCATTAGAAACGACAGATTTAATCGAATTTAGCGATCGCGCTTTGGATACGTTATCTGGCGGACAGAGACAACGCGCCTGGATAGCAATGGCATTGGCGCAGAATACAGATATTTTACTCTTAGACGAGCCAACCTCTTTTTTAGATTTAGCACATCAAATCGAAGTATTAGACTTGCTGTATGCCCTCAATCAAGAGCAAGGAAGAACTATTGTGATGGTATTGCACGATCTCAATCAAGCCTGTCGCTATGCAGATTATCTAGTCGCTGTCAAAGACGGTCGGATTTTTGCGGCGGGCGAACCGCGATCGGTGATGACTGAAGAAAATATACAATCTGTATTTGGCTTAAAGTGTCAAGTATATACAGATCCTATTGCAGGAACACCGATGTGCATTCCTATCGCTCAAAAACGAAAAAATTAACTTCGCGATCGTGCATGACAGCTTTACAAACGCCATCTGCTATGAATATTAAAGGGAGAGAGATAGTTGCTCGCAAGCAGTTGCAAGTAGCATAATGCTTGCGTCGGGGATTCGCCGCAGATTAGTTTGGTTTTTGAGTGGCGATCGCTAATTTAGCTCCTGGTATACGCCGCACTTTATCCATTACTGTCACCACCTGTCCGTGATGAACTCCCTCATCAGCATTGATAATCACCACTGCTTCGGGTTTATTGCCAATAAAAGCTTTAACTTCGCCTTCTAATGCCTCAACTGTCGTTGGTTGGCGATTAAGACTGATTTTTCCAGCTTTATCTATGGTAACTGTCGCTTTGGCGGGAACTTGCTGTTCTTTCGCCGTTGCTGCTTTGGGAAGATTGACGGGCAACCCTTCGGATCGCGTTAAAAATAGCGTTGACATGATAAAAAACGTCAAAATCGCAAAGATTACGTCAATCATAGGAATTAGATTGACTAGGGGTGACTCATCTCTTTCATCTTGTAGTCGCATAAGCTTTTTCTTCTCCTTCGTAGCGATCGCGATATAAAATTTCTAGCTGTCCGCCATACTCTTGTATTAAGGCAAGTTGACGCTGATAAAATGCCCGAAAGGTATTGACAGCAACGAGCGTAAAAATAGCTACTATCATTCCAGTTGCCGTCGATACAAGCGCTTCGCTAATCCCTGCCGAGACAATTGTTGTTTTGGTTCCTCCTACATCGCCAATATTTAGTCCTTGAAACGAAAGGATCAAACCCAATACCGTCCCTAATAAACCCAACAGGGGAGCTAAACCGACAATTGTGTCTAAGACCGTCTGAAATCGTTTTAAAATCGGGATTTCGGCTTGAGCTTCACTTTCTAATGCCAAACGAAACTTTTCTGGCGTTGGTTTTTCTAACTCTAATGCCGAAAGGAAAATACGCGGGATCGGTAAATCTTTGTTTTGCTGAAGTTTTGCGATCGCGCCCGGAAGATCGTCGAAGCGATAGAGCTTTAAAGCTTCTCTTACTACTCGATTTTGACGCTTGTAGATGCGATACCAAAAACGACTGCGTTCGACAATTAACGCGACTGCTAGAACAGAGCATCCTAACAAGGGCCACATGACTACGCCACCTGCTGTAAAAAGTCTACTGATTTCCATTAACTAATTCCAAATCGAAATTTTCAAGATAGTGATAAATTTTATCAATAAACTTTTCCTTCTTTGCAAATCTTTATCAATTTTTTGAGCTTGCATAACAATTAACAGAAGTCAAATTACTTGTCAAGAAAGATTGTTACCGTTAGGCTTCAAAGCGACAGAAACCAAGGCAACGCCAATCAGAGAAAGAGCGACGCTAATCGCAAACGCGCCTTGATAGCCAACCGGTGTAGCAATAAAACCACTCATCGCCCCAGCGAGCAGACTGCCAATAAAAACAATAGAAACTTGCAACGTAAAATCAAATCCTGCCGTCCCCAAACGACTGTTATCCATCATCAGCGCATACAGGGGAACAAGTGCCATGCTATAAGTAAATTGAAAGCCAACACAGACGAGATAAAGTACAGGCAAGCTGGTAAATCCAATAGTGGGGAGAATAAAAGTCGCGATCGCAATTGTCATTAATAATCCAAATATTAACGAGCGATCGCTTTCTCAAGTTTTGCTGCTGTATTCCAACTGCTTTCATAGGGAAATTTAAAATTTCGCTCTGATTTGAACGCCATAGGTAGCGGGAGCGCCATAGGTAGCAAGATTGCCGAAACTCCCAAAAGCTACTGCTGTGGTGAGATAATCGGTATCGAAAATATTGTTGGCAAATAAGTAGATGCCATAGTTATCAAATTCATATCCCAAACGAGCATTAACGATCGCAAAAGAATCTTGTTTTAGGGTATTCGCATCATCGAAAAACGTCGTCCCCAATCCCTGTAGCTCAATTCTGGCAAAGATGCCAAGGGGAGCGCGGTATTGCACCGCAAGATTGTAGGTAAAATCGGGTGCGTAAGCGAGTTGATTGCCATTAAAGTTTTCTCCAGTGAAAGGGTTAGTGTAATCGGTAAATTCTCCATCGGCATAACCAAACCCAGCAATAAAATCGAGTCCTTCTAGTGGCGTTGCTCTCATCTCGACTTCAAAACCAGCAATTCTGACTTCTGCATTGGCAATATCTGCAAATAATCCAGTAGCATTGGGAACGGCTACTTGAAAGTCATCTATTGTGTTATAAAACAAAGCTATATTGAAGGCAAGGCGATCCTCCAACCAAGAAGATTTCACCCCTAATTCGTAATTCCAAGATTTTTCCGCCTCAAAGATTAACGTTTGTTCGTTTTCAGCGCGATAATTGACACCTGGAGGCTTATATCCCCTGGCGATCGCACCATAGACCATGATGTTAGGATTAAAGCGATATTCCGCCGCAAAACGCGGCAACAGGAAGTCTCCACCTTTCTCGACATCGTTAAAACTTTGTCCCGTGGGGATGGATGCTGACCCATCATCGGGGGTAAAGATGCGTTCTTTGTTTTCTAGGGTGCTATTGTAAGATTCATAACGCAAACCTGCTGTCAATGTGAGTGCATCCACGGGTTTATAATTAGCAGATGCGAATATTGCAAAAGTCGTTTCGTCAAGTTCGGCAATAACGCGATCGCGTCCGGAGGGAAACAAACCCAATGCTACAGCATCAGATCCGTATCTAAAACCGTCTGCATTAACATTAAAATCTCTCGATTCAAAATAACCTCCCAACAACCATTGAAACCTTTCAGCTTGTTCGGGAGATTGCAAGCGAACTTCTTGGCTAAATACCGTTGAATCGATATCGCCAATCTGGGTAAAAATATCGGCAACCGTCACATCGAGTTCATTTTCAAATTTCTGACCGGAAAAACGTCGCGCCGTAATCGAAGTAACGCGAAAATTAGGATTTTTGTAAGCAACTCTCAACGATTGCGTATTAGAAATAAGATCGCTAAAACCGTCGAAGTTTTGCTCTATTTTACGAGGATCTTCTTGTTCGAGGAAAACAAGATTAATAGCACCGTCGCGATAATCATCAAAGGAAGCATTCGCAGACACTTCCCACGCTTGGGAAGGAGTCCAAAGCAGTTGAGCGCGTCCGCTTCCTCCTGCTTGTTGGTCTACATCGCTATCCAAAAAAGTATTCTCTAAATAGCCATCTCGCGAACCATAGTTTCCCGATAAACGGAAAAATAGTTCGTCTTTTATCAAAGGTCCGCCAACACCCGCTCGTAAGTCGAGAGTGTCATAGTTGCCATAACTGGCACTACCATTAAATTCAAACTCATTAGTCGGTTTGCGAGTAATAACATTCACAACACCAGCTTGAGCATTTCTGCCGTAAAGCGTCGATTGCGGCCCTCGCAGCACCTCTACACGTTCGATGTCGGGTAAATCTATGGCTAAGAAATTACTGTAATCGTAAGGAATGTCATCTACATAAAATGCTACTGAGTCTCTAGAGAGGAAATTTAGGTTGCTCAAACCCCGAATGCTGTATAAAACAAAGTTGCGATTTGGCGAGAAAGTAGAAAAATTTGGGGTATTGGCGGAAATATCGCTTAATGATGTAATGTCAGAATCTTCTACTTCTTGCTCGGTAATAGCAGTGATACTGATGGGGACATCCTGTAAATCTTCAGGGGTTTTCTCAGCAGTCACCACGAGTTCGATCTCGCTATCCGTTGGCGGCGTTTGTGCAGACTCCTCAGCATCAGTAAAACCGAAGATTAATCCCTCATCCGAATCAAATAATTCTACCGATGGAAGTTCTGTTTCTCCGATCGCGGTTATCCTAACCGTATTCGCATCTTTGTTAATTACCGTAACTTCACTTACTCCAGGAATCGGATTTACTTGGCGAAAGGGTTTTTGCAGTTGCGCGTTGAGAATATCGGCAATAAAGTTATTTCCTTGGGAGACATTAACTACTTGCAACTCTTGTGCTACTCCGGTTGGAGTTAATAGGATTGCTTCAAATCCCGTTTCAGTCGGTTCGAGAAGTACTCTTTCGATAGTTATTTGACCCCCACCTTTACAGTTATCAGTGACCGGTGAGCAGTGACCAGTGAAGTCCCTTAATAACTGATAACTGATAACTGATAACTGGTCGCTGAAGAAGGAGGAATTAAGGGGGATAAAACTAAAAATCAATCCTTCATCGCCATCAAACAATTCCACTTGCGGCGCTGCTGTTTCTCCTACTACGGTAAGGCGAATCGTCTCGGCATCCTGATTAGTAACTGTTACTTGCCTAATCCCCGCAACAGGATTTTCTTGACGAAAGGGTTTCTCTAACTGCGCGTTGGGGATATCGACAATGAAGTTATTTCCTTGGGACAGATTAACGGGTTGTAATTGTTCGGCTTTTCCAATCGGAGTTTGTAAGATTATTTCAATTCCGGTTTCAGTGGGGTTGAGTTGTACGCCAGCGATGGAGATAGTTTGACTCTCCTGCGACTCCCCTTTTACCAAAACAGAAGGTGGGATTTGTGTTAGATATTGCTCTGAAGTTCCAGCGCGAACCAGTTGTTCGGTTAGTGTAACAGTAGTGCTGGTATAAGCGATTAGAGCTATTTTGTACCATCTCCAATCGGATAATTTTTGTCGTTTCACACTTATTCCTCACATCCGCGCTCGCAGACTGTTTCCAATCCACCGCCGAAATGACTTTAAGATATGTTAAGCGCCCTAGGGTGTCAAACGACAAGCTGTAAAAGTTAAGCTCGATCTATAAAGGGCGATTTTTTGGTAACTTCTAACTTCTCGATCGATTCCAAAATTTCTAACTGGTAAAGAATATTTAGATGGTTAGTCGGTTCGTCAAGGACGAGAAATCGAGCTTGCTGCGCGATCGCGCTTGCGACCATGACTCGCTGCTTTTCGCCTCCAGATAAGGAAAGGAAATTGCGATCGCCCAACCGAAAAAATTACGATCTCACTAAACTTTCGCCGATTGGCTTAGAAAAGTCTCCAGGATTCACATCTGCCCGAACAGCGCGGAACATCCCGAAGCGACAAAGCCCCATCCCAAATGCAAACCGCATCAACAGCAAGGTCGGTACTTCGCGCAAAGACTTGATCGACCCTACTAAACCAAACTTCAACAAGCCTTCGGGTCGTGCTATTCCTTGCCAAATGGAATCTAGCCATGAAGGGAGCGTTTCTTGCGTCCAATCTGTCGTCGTTACGCTACCTTCAACTAGCCCTGTCGCGGCTAACAGTTCCGAGAAGCCCTCAATACTTGCAAAAGCAGGATGCGACCATTGATCTAGTAGTTGGCGCATTACCAGACTTTCCCACCAGTTTAACGGTCGATCGCGATCGTCGCGCTGATTCCAATCTGCTACAACTAAAATACCACCGGGTTTGAGGACTCGCAGGAGTTCTTTGGCAAACATTGCTTTATCGGGTATGTGAGGCCCTGCCTCGATCGACCAGACCACATCAAAGCTAGCATCGGGAAATGACAATGCCATTGCATCATCGACTGCGAATTGGGCGTTTAGACCTTCGGGCGTTAGTTCCTGGGCACGCTTCACCTGCTGGGGACTAATCGTAATCCCCGTCACGGCAAATCCATAATCTCGTGCTAAAATTCGGCTACTGCCGCCAATGCCACAGCCTACATCCAAAACGGTCGTACCAGTGGGAAGGCAATCTAAACCACTCCAACGCACCATTTCATGTACGAAGTCATGTTTCGCTGCAATAAAGTCTTTCCGTTGTGGCGGCGAACCGTAGTAACCCAAATGAATATGCTCTCCCCAATAAAACTCTAGAATGCCGTCATTCGTCCATTCATCATAGGAATTAGCGACGGAATCTGAAGACTGGTACTTTCGGGCAGAAAGCAAATAAGCCGCAATTCCTGCGATCGACAAAAGGAGCAGAAAACCGATTCCGAAAAATAAGATGTTCATCTTGCTTAAGTGTTTTGTAGACTTACCCTAGATAAAATTTTCGCATCAATCCGAGCAATTCATTAGTTCAGTTGTGCCAACTATTAATACACCACAAAATTGATTAACCTAGCGATCGCTAGACCTGAATTTTTTAAATTTCTATGACCTTGTAAAGCTGCTCGATTATTGGAAGTTGACTTTCTCAAATAAACATCTTAATGTTATTAAGTTACTGCTAATAACTAGCAAATAGCTATGAGCTTTTCTAATACCGCCACAGAGCAACGAGAGAAAGAAGCCAAATCTGTAAAGTCTTTTTTGGCTGTCACTTTAATTGGTTCGTTGGCCGTGCATATCGGAATTTTAGCTTCTGGACTCAGTAATCTTTTGTCTGTAGCGCCACAAATAGAAAAAGATAATCCCATTGAAATTACCTTTGTTGAACCTCAGACGCAAGAAAAAATCGAAAAGAATCGACCTACTCCTGTTCCAGAGCAACAACCTCAACCGCGAAAGAAAGTTCAAAAGCAAGAAGTTATTTCCTCGCAGCAACCTGCAAAAGTTCAACAACAGCAAGCCGAACAGCCAAAAACAACCGTTTCCGAGCGACCTGTTGAAAGTACGGTATCTCGGACTTCCCAAACTTCTACTCCTACAACCAACAATATATTTTCCGAACGACCTGTCACCAGTAGCTCAGAAACACCTGCTGTTTCTGAAGATACAGAGGTACTAACAGGTAGTGCAACGAACGTTGGTATTGCCTTCGGGAATAGCAATAATAATAGAACTAACGCAACAGAAGGAAATAATGCGATTGCAGGACGCAGAAAACGCGAAACAGTTGCAACCGGCTCGAACGCTCCCGAACTGCCAGAAATTAGACGTAGCCGCCGCGATTCTAACGGGACTGGCGATGGTCGTGCCTCTTGCCGCGAGTGCGACGCTGATTATCCAGAACAAGCCAGACGCAATGGTGTAGAAGGTAGAGTAGAAGTTGCTGTCGATACGGATTCACAAGGAAACGTCACTAACGTTCGCGTCGTTCGCTCTAGTGGCAACCGCGATTTGGACGAGGCTACTATAAGACAAGCACGCGACTGGAAATTAAAACCCTCCCAGAGGGGACGACAAGGGGTAACAATCGGCACTGAATATGCAATAGAAGGGTCACAACGCCACCGCCAACTTCAAGAAAGCGCAAGACAACGCCAAGCACAACAAAGGAGACAACAGACAACTGCGGTACAACCGGGTAGAAACAGGCGGCAGATGGAGACGGCAACCAACAGCACGAACGCTTCAACAACCAGGCAACGACCAAGGGTAGCTACTTCATCGAAAAAAACTACTACGTCCAACACGGCAACATCGAATCGGCGAGTGCGTCGCTCTAATGTCGCAACAAATTCAAACAATAGATCGACTTCATCTGCTACTCGTCGAGTACGGCGCAATAATGTAGCAACAAATTCGACTCGCAAGCCAGCAGCAACGCAATCGCGAAGACAACGGCGGCAGCCAGTTGTATCGAATAATAATGTAAGGCAGCCTACAACTCGGCGGCGGCGCGCTCTCAATGGAGCGAATCCTGGAAATTCGCGTCGTCAGCGTCAACTAGCCGCTCCAGCAGTTCCTGAAGAGTAGTGCTAGCTAATTCCTTCTTGGTTACTTAAGGGTAAAAAAATAGTAAAAGTTTGGCGAGAAATTTATTAGTCAGAAAAATTGATAATAACTCTCAATAGTATTGCGACTGTTTGGTTAGGATCGATTCAATCATTAGGGATAGTGCGAGGTAAATTTTGTCCCTATTGCGGTTAGCCTTAAAAAGATAAAAATGCTTAATTTTGCGATCGCCTAACTATAATTGACAAAATATTTAAAAAGCTGCATTGTCTGTTGAGATTGCTTTTCTGATTTGCGATACGCTAGCCAAATTTGATTGGTGACAGCTTTGGTTGGTTTAAGAATCAGCGTCAGGCGATCGCTATTCACCCACTCGCTGCATAGATAATCGGGTAAGACGCTGTAACCAAGTCCTTGTGCGATCGCGCTGCGAATCCCTCGTAAATCGGGAATGATATAATGAGCTTGCATTTGGGTACGGCGACCGAAGACAACGCGCCAAAAACGCCGAATAATGGGTAATTCTTCGCTATAAGCAATTAAAGGTTGTTCTTTTAACCATTGTTCTAAAGGTGTTAAATCGACTTGTAAGATTTCTGGCGATACGGGGACTTTTATTTGAGGAGAACCCACCAACCAAAAGCTTTCTTCAAAAATCGGTTGGTATTCTAACTCCGATTTAGGAATTTTTTGAGTAGCCACTACATAATCTAGTTGATTTGTCAATAGTTTTTCGATTAATTCTTGTACTAAACCAAATTGAAAAGAAAACAACGTTTTATTGTTTTGAGGCAAGCATTTTACCAACCATTCGCTAAAAAAATCTTGTGGCGTTCCCAGACGAATTAACGATGGTGCGTCGGCAAAAGTATTTTGAGTTGCGATCGCTTCTAAGGTTTCAATTGCCGCGATCGCTTGATTATACAAACGCTTTCCCGCTTCGGTAGGCAGCATCCGACGCGGCATTCGCTCGAATAGTGGCGTTGACAATGCCGATTCCAACGAGGCGATGTGTTGACTTACGGCAGGTTGAGTCAGATATAAAATCTGTGCTGCACCCGACACCGTACCAACTCGATACACTGCTACAAAGCTGCGATACCATTCCAAATTCACCATTAATATATTTATGGATATCTATTGCCATTAACCTTTAAATTTTATGGTTAATTTTAGGTGGAAACGGCTGTTACGGAGAATTGCGATCGCATTAGTATCTTCGATCGCGATCGCCGAATTAATTTGCTGGTTAAGCTTTTCACTAGCTCCGAATATACCAAAATTAGGGAATTGTGCTGTTTTGGTACTCGGTTATCCTTCAAATAACGATGGTACTCCCAGTTCAGTGCAAAAACTACGGGTTGTTTTTGGTGTCGAAGCTTATCTTCAATACAATTGCGATCGCTTAATTTTTTCTGGTGCTGCGGTAGCAAATAAAATCGTCGAAGCTGAAACAATGTCAAAGCTTGCGGTGACATTGGGTGTCGAACCCAACCAAATTACCCAGGAAAAACAGGCTACAAACACCTGGGAAAATATTAAGGATCGTGGATTAAATAACCTGTAATTCTGGCTTGGCGGTGTAATTCCATTGTGGCAAGAATTCATCAAAAACAATCTTCATGTTTGATTTGAAGTCTTCAGCCACTTTTCGACCCGTTTGATAGGTTTGAGCGAGAATCGTCGTAAACACTTTGAGTCCCGTGCGAGTGGTTGCCGTTGCCATTAGGTCTTTTACAGTCTGGACACTCTCAAAAATCACCCCCTGACACACGCGAGAGACATGAGGAAACAAACGATGTTCAATTGGATTGTACTTGGACGTGTAGGGTGGATAGTGAGCGATGCGAATTTCGATGCCCAGTTCATTGACTAACGCCTGTAAGTCCTGTTTGAAGATGTAATAGCGAGAGCTATTGCTACCGCCCCCATCGCATAACAGCAGAATTGAGTTGGCTGCATGATAACGTACTTTCCCATAGGTGTTCCACCTTCTTCGAATCGAGTCACAGGCCAATTCACTGGTATCGTGGCTGGTGCCAATCTGAATGTAGCCCACATTGTCCGTCATGTCGTACAGCCCGTGGGGAATGGCAACTCCAGTCGCAAGCGTTGCCCAATCATGGTCAAACACCTCAATCGTTTCCTGGGTGTACAGTTTTCCCTCTCGGTATAACTGCCCAATCAATTCTTTTTTTTGGTGTCCATACTCATGACCGGATTGCCTGCGGCTTGATAAGACTGCTTCAGTTGGTCAATCGTCTCAAATTGCTCGTTGCGATGTTCACTCTCCCCTGTTGCCAGCATCTTCACCGCTTGGCGTTTACGAAAGTTGTGTTTCTCCAACAACTGGTCTACCACTGTCACACTCACTTCGATTCCCTCCTGATTGAGTAATCTGGCAATCTCATGACGCTTGAGATTAGTCCACTTGACGGTTTCATCCATCGGTGAACCCGCTGTGTGCCGCTCCAACACTCGCAAAAACGCCTCGTCTAATCCAGCAATCGTCTCAAACGCTGATTTCCGTCCACCTCCAGGTTGGCGAATTGGCTCCTGCCCAAGCACCGTTTCGTCCTGGAGTTCCCGCAAGCCCAACTGTAAGGTTTCGTGATGGCATCCCAGCAAGCGACGGATGTATGCCTGCCCGCCGTACCCTATTTTGACCGCTTCAATCGCGGCATACCGGCGGCGATCTTTCTCCGACAACGACTTATAGTATCGTTGCATTTGAACCTCAATCTCACCAGGGTAAGTTTGCATCATCTACCAGCTCATCCATCTACCCCTCTAGTATATAGATATCATTGGCAGTATTACACCTTATTTAATCCACGATCCTAAGTGGACTCCAGAAAGAGATATGCTTTTTGTGCAAATACGCGATCGCATTGCTATGAGTGCCGAATATCCTCGCTGGACTCGTGCAATGGCAAGAACTTGGCAAACGATCTATCGCGAACCAATTCGCTATGAATTACCCGTACTAACTCAGCCAACCCTATTGGTTATTGGATTAGAGGATCGCATTGCTTTAGGACGAGCTTATGTCAGTTCAAAAATAGGGCAAACAATGGGGAATTTCCCAGAATTGGGACGTTTTACAGCCAAAACAATCCCCAATGCCAAGCTAGTAGAACTACCTGGAATCGGACATATTCCCCATCATGAAGCGCCAGAACAGTTTGAGAAAGTTTTACTTGAGTTTCTTGGTTCGTAAGTAATTGCTCGCGCAGCATCCTACGACAAAAAAAAACAAATTCAATTTAATTAAGGAAGAAAAAATCATGTTAAAGCAAAAATGGCTTTTAAAGTGTTCGATCGCGTTTTTAGTCTTGTTAACATCCGCTAGCTTCACCGAACAAAAATTCATCGTCTTTCCTAGTAACGCTCAAACACAATCTGCATCAGAATCCGCCACCCCAAAAGTAGGACAACTCGAAGTAGTAGCAGAATTAGACATCACACCAGGAAATGTAACTGCATCGAAAGATGGACGGATATTTGCCAGCATTCACGGAATGCGACGCGGTTCGACTCAATTGATTGAGATTTTCCCTGGTGAAAACAAATGGGAACCTTTCCCAAACGCTGCATGGAATGCTTCCCCAGGAAGCGGCAAAAATGTCTTAAATTCGCCGCATGGCGTAGCCATTGACTCGCAAGATCGACTGTGGGTTATCGACCACGGTAACTGGATGCCAAACGATGCTGCTCCCACACGTCCTA
Organism: Hydrococcus sp. Prado102; assembly: GCA_025454425.1. Taxonomy (GTDB): domain Bacteria; phylum Cyanobacteriota; class Cyanobacteriia; order Cyanobacteriales; family Microcystaceae; genus Hydrococcus. Next base: position 24,825 of record JALOOL010000017.1, read on the forward strand.
AGCTCATTGCTTTCGACATCAACACCCGCGAAATAGTCTATCGCTATGATTTCCCCGAATCTGCTACAGGAACTATCATGCAAGATTTAGCAGTAGATGGAGAACGCGGATTCGTTTACATTGCTGATTGTGGCAGCAGACCTGCGATCGTGGTAGTAGATATTAATAACAACACTTCCAAGCGTTTTGAAAACCATCCTTCCTTGAATGCCGAGAACGTAGATTTGGTGGTTGAGGGAAAAAAACTATTGTTTCTAGATGCAGATGGCAATATGCAAGATGCTCGCGTTCCTATTAATCCGATTACCCTTTCTGCTGATGGTGAAACGCTGTTTTTCGGTGCGATGAATGGGGAAACTTGGTATTCGGTTCCTGCTGGTTTATTTCGCGAACGAGCAAGCGACAAAGCGATTGGTGCGACTATTAAAGTAGTCGGACAAAAACCCGTCTCAGATGGGGTTAGCACTGACGCAGAAGGCAATCACTTCTTTACAAGTTTAGAAGACGGCGCGATCGATAAGCTATCCCAAGACGGAAAATTAACCCGCCTCATCCAGGACGATCGCTTGCTTCCTTGGGCTGATAACGTTCGCTTCGGTGCTGATTCTTGGCTTTATATTGCAGTTAACCAGCTTCATCGCGCTTCTATTTTTACAGGTAAGCCCGATGCGGGTCAACCTCCCTATTACATTATGCGGGTTTGGACGGGAACTCAAGGACAACCCGGACGTTAAGTCAATCTAAATTCTTGGGTCAAAACTGTATTAAGTTATTTTTCCTCAAATGTCAACATTACTTGACAATAACCGATGATTTGGTTGACGCGATCGCGTACCACAGACAATCGTTGTTGAGAAGTAGCGACCTGTTTTGACGATCGCAAAAACAGAATATCTGTTCCCAAAAGTCGCAAAGCTCGATGAATTTCCGTCTGTACCGACGCGAAGCGAAAAGCGAGATCGCCTTGTAATTCGTCGCTTTCGAGGGGCATCACCTCTTTTTGGAAGACTTGTTTAACTTGCTGTAACTTTTCAGATAATGCAGTTACCCTAGAATTAGGCGAATCGATCTCTTCTTGCAACGTCAATAGAGCCTCTAAAAATTTTTGATAGGAAATTTGGTGTGATGTCGGTAACATAAGTAACCAGATCGCGCTAAAATTTGTTAAATAATATAAATTTTTTCAGGGGACTTGCATAAAACCAAGTCGCCACATTAATTAAATCGTTAAAAGAAGGTTTTGATTTTTGGAGCTAAGGCTGTTTCTGGTGTTAAAGAATAGGAAGTGCCAGCAGTACAAGGCTTAAACTAACTTACATTCGCCCTAGAGCGCTTAATCCTTCATACTCCAAAGCTACTATCCCTACTATTTTACTCAACAAGAGCCTTCTATGAACGCATCTACCGTCACTTTACCCAATACTGCTGCTATCTCGACTGATACGGAAACGACTCAAAAAAGTGAGTTAAGGCTTCCCAATTGGTTGCAAGAATGTTTGATAGCTTATCAAACCGACTCAGAGGACGAACCTGCTGAAGAAGTGGATCTGATTTGCAGGGCGTTTAATTTTGCCTATCAGTTGCATGAAGGTCAATATCGTAAATCGGGAGAACCTTATATCGCTCATCCTGTTGCTGTAGCGGGTTTGCTGCGGGATTTAGGAGGAGATAAAGCGATGATAGCAGCGGGATTTTTGCACGATGTTGTCGAAGATACGGACGTAACTATTGAAGAAATAGAAGAAAGGTTTGGGGCAGAGGTGCGCCATCTAGTCGAAGGAGTGACAAAACTTTCTAAATTCAACTTTTCTAGTAAAACCGAACGCCAAGCAGAGAACTTTAGGCGGATGTTTTTGGCGATGGCGCAGGATATTCGCGTCATCGTCGTCAAACTAGCAGATCGACTGCACAATATGCGTACTCTAGAACATCTCAAACAAGACAAGCAGTGCAGTATTGCTTTAGAAACGCGAGAAATCTTTGCACCTTTAGCTAATCGCTTGGGGATCGGACGTTTTAAGTGGGAATTGGAGGATTTGGCATTTAAATATTTAGAACCAGAGGCATATCGAGAAATACAATCTTTTGTGGCTGAAAAAAGGGGCGATCGCGAGGCAAGAATCGAAAAAGTTTCGCAAACATTGCGCGATCGCTTCAAAAAATTAGGCATTCATCTTTGGGAGATCAAAGGACGACCCAAACACCTTTATGGTATATACCAGAAGATGCAACGGCAGCACAAAGAATTTAAAGAAATTTACGATCTGGCAGCCCTAAGAATTATCGTGGATACCAAAGATGAATGCTATCGCTCTCTAGCTGTCATTCACGATGCCTTCAAACCCATTCCCGGACGCTTTAAAGATTACATCGGACTTCCCAAACCCAACCGCTATCAATCCCTACATACTACAGTAGTCGGATTAAACGGTCGTCCGATGGAAGTGCAAATTCGGACGCAGGAAATGCACCACATCGCCGAATACGGGATTGCTGCCCATTGGAAGTATAAAGAAACAGGAGGCTCTAATCTCTCCCAATTATCGCAAGAGGATGAGAAATTTACTTGGCTGCGTCAGTTATTGGAGTGGCAAAACGATCTCAAAGACGCACAAGAATATGTAGATAACCTCAAAGATAATTTGTTTGACGATGACGTTTATGTTTTTACGCCCAAAGGAGATGTCGTCGCTTTAGCGCGGGGAGCAACGCCAGTCGATTTTGCCTATCACATCCATACAGAAGTCGGACATCACATGAAAGGGGCACGGATTAACGGACGTTGGTCGGTACTGGATGTTCCTTTGCAAAATGGCGACATTGTAGAGATTGTCACGCAGAAAAACGCTCGCCCTAGCTTAGATTGGCTTAACTTCGTCGTTACGCCAAGCGCCCGCAACCGCATTCGTCAATGGTACAAGCGATCGCGCCGAGAAGAAAACCTCGCACGCGGACGCGAATTAATGGAAAAAGAACTCGGCAAAAGCGGTTTAGAGGCATTACTCAAATCCGAACCCATGCACGCAGTAGCAGAACGATGTAACTATCAAACCGTTGACGATTTGTTAGCAGCGTTGGGTTATGGAGAAATCACCTTAAATCAAGTGGTCAACCGACTGCGAGAAATCACGATCAAAACGCAGCAACCAGAGATAGTTGCCAACGAACCTGCCGAGTTACTTGCCCAAACGCAATCTCGTCACGTCCACATCACTAACCCTCAAACGAGCAAATCTCCTATTGCTGGCGTTGAAGGACTGCTGTATTACATTGCCAAATGCTGTAATCCCGTTCCTGGCGAACCGATTATCGGCGTGGTGACGCGCAGTTCTAAAGGAATTTCGATTCATCGTCAGGGATGTCACAATTCCGAGAATACACCAGGAGAACGACTGATCCCCGTCAAGTGGAATCCCACAGATGCCAACGGAAGACCCCAAACTTATCCAGTCGATATACTTATCGAAGTACTCGATCGCGTGGGAGTCCTCAGAGACATCTTATCTCGCTTGAGCGATCAAAATATTAACGTTCGCAATGCAGGTGTTAAAACAGCTAATGGAACGGCGTTGATTTCTTTGAGTATCGACATTCAAGATTGCCAACAACTCGATCGCATCATTAATCAAATCAAAAATATGAGCGATGTTCTCGATTTGCGTCGAGTCGGTCAAGTCGATGGAAATTAACCGCTAATAACTAAAAAGCAAACTTGGATTTCATCTTTAGGGTGAAATAAATCGAGTACATTGGTAGCTTAGCTAGAATAAGTAAGAGGAACTGCGATCGCGATCGCCCTAAAAATTGTTTTAAATCGTTGCTCAAATTCAGAAAACTTTTGATGGGTTAATCGTTTTTTTTACAACCGACAAGCCACGCGATCGCCTTTGCCGTCTATGCTTAGAGATAGCTTTATCAATTAGACTTCTTATGCTCACCCATCATCGCCGACCGATCTGTTTATCCCTGATTTCAACCGATCTCCCCATTTGTTCGACGATTGAAACCGCAGCAACGTTATATCAAAAAGATAAGCAAAGATTTCACCTACTGTTTTACCAGTCAGAGAACCCACAGCAAGACACTCAAGTCCAAAAAGACCCTACCAAAACAAACGAAAAACTATTATGGTTAGAAATTTCGCCCTATCGAGCAATTATGACCATGCAGGGAAAAGAACAGCTAGCTTATCGTCATTTTTGGGAACAAGGCGTTTGCGGAATCAGCCGTTATTGGCTTAATAGTAAGGAATCTCAAGCAAGTGACTCTCTTCGCTTGCGTAACTATACGAGCAGTTTGCAACTAGAAGGTTTTCCCCTACCGACTAATTTACGAGTTGAGTACGAATTATGGTCGGATAAAGTTCACCTAGGTCACTACATCTTACACTTGGAGATTTATCATTAATAGACTTGTTGCGAAATAATTGATCGTTTAGTAGAGGCAGTTTCACTATCGAATCCGATTACGCGCGATCGCATCGACCAATTCACTCAAATGTTTCTCCAACATACCAGCGATCCAGTATTGGCACAAAATCAAGCTTATGCACTATTCGATCGCACTTATTCTTCTCAAACTTGGCATTCTCATTCAATTTATCGTACTGAAACGCTCCTTACCTTCGATCTAATCGTCAATTACTGTAAGCTATATATTCAAGCTTTGTTGATTCTCAATCGAAGAAAAGAAGGAGAGAAATTGTGTCCAAAAAAGCTAAAAAATCGAAAAAATTGTTTTTTATTCAAAATTTTCTCAACGCTAAGAGCAAAACCTTAGCATTGCTTACTTTTCTTTTATCTTTGACTCTTGTTGTCTCTGAGGCTAGTGCTGTCACTGCACGATTGGGAATTGTCAAAACCAAAGAAAACTCTCCACAATGGACAGAAATTACCAAACGCTTACAAGCAACGGGAGTTGATTACTGTATTGTCGATGCCTCGCAATGGCAAGACGAATACGATTTTGGTTCGATAGGAGTGTTGCTTCTGCCTAATGTAGAAGACATCGACCAACTTCAGGCTTTATCTTTAGAAAGATGGATAAACCAAGGTGGTAGGGCGATCGTTACCGGCCCGACAGGTAATCTTTCGCTCCCTGAAGTACGCGAGCGTTTGCGTCCCCTTTTTGGTGCGTATTGGGCATTTTCTAACTCATTTCCCATCGCCATAGAAGTTGTAGGCTCCCAGTTATCCCCAACTGGACAAGCAGGCGTTATCAGTACGCTCGTTGGCGGCGTCATTAGACCTGTAGGAGACGATAGCCAAACAGAAGCTATTTGGCTGACCGATGAGAGGCTCCCCGCCGTGGTTGCCTCGGAACGTGCTACCTATTTAGGCTGGCGTTGGGGCATGGAAGGGGTTGCTGGGGTTGCATTCGATGCGGCTTGGTTAGAATCGGCACTCAATCGGTATGGCATCGGTCGCTACAACAATAATAATGTATCTTTACAAGAACCAACGCAACCAGGCTCGTGTCAAGAATCTAACCCCAGGGTTCCTTCTTTGCGACAGCAACCGTTGCTACCACAACAGCAAGAGCGTACTTTTTAAAAAAGATTAGCTGCTGCTAAAAAAGCTCTCAAATAGTTTTGATAGGAGTGAATCCACATAATGAGTAATGAGCCAATTTCACCAAAAAATTTACTTCAACAATTGCATTGGCGATACGCGACTAAAAAGTTTGACACTACCAAAAAAATTCCCCAAGAAATTTGGCAATCTCTAGAACAAACATTAGTTCTAGCTCCTTCATCTTTCGGGATACAGCCTTGGAAGTTTATTGTTGTTAGCGACCCACAAATCCGTCAGCAATTAGTCGAGCATACCTGGGGACAAACACAAGTTGTTGATGCTTCTCATCTAGTCGTACTGGCAATAAAAAAAGACGTGGATGCGGGCGATGTCGATCGCTATTTGCGATCGATGTCTGAAATTCGTCAGGTGCCTATAGAAGGTTTGCAAGGTCTTGGTAACATGATTAAAGGCTATCTAAGTAACTCTCCCTACCCGCTTGATGTTAATGCTTGGTCGGCGCGGCAAGTTTATCTTGCACTTGGACAATTCATGACCAGTGCTGCCATGCTGGGGATTGATACTTGTCCGATGGAAGGATTCAATCCTGCCAAGTATGACGAGGTGCTAGGCTTGACAAAACAAGGATATTCTGCTGTTGTCCTCTGTCCGACAGGCTATCGCGCAGAGGATGACAAATATGCTGTATTGCCTAAAGTACGTTATCCCACCTCAGATGTCATACAGTACGTTTAGGCTTGCTATCTAGCATCCTACGTTCGATAAGAAAGAGTGTGTGTGGGGGACAAGGGGGACTTTTTTAGTTATCAGTGACCAGTGACCAGTGAGACTCTTGGAGACAAGGGAAAATCAAAACTTCCGACTCCGCCGCGCAAACAGCGAAGCTTTTGAGCAGCGCCAAACTCCGACGCGGACGAAACGAAGTGAAGGAGCATCGCCGACTTTTGACTTTTTGAGATTATGGGCCTGAGAAAACGGCTGCCTCAACATCTTGGCGACTGAGAGAATATTTGAACGATCGCGTTAAATCGCTTCCTCTGGCGCTTGAATCGATATAAGAGACGACTAACTCTTCTATCTCAAGACAGAGTTCGGCTTTCCAGGTCGCGCGTTCTATCGTCCAGCAATGTAATTTATCTCGGTCTTGCTGGCAACCCAAATTTGAGAGCCATTGTTCGATCTCAGGTAGAGGATGGTTGTAAAGAGGAGTGTTAGCAGGTGGAAGTGTCATATTTAGTTCAAAATTCAAAGTTCAAAGTTCAAAGTTTAGAGTTTACAATAGGTGCGCGCCCTCAAAGTTTAAAAATCCTTGAAAGTCTCTCGTCATATGCTGAGTGCAATATAAATTCCTTGACGGGTAGAGAAGCAGTAGGAACAAGCGGCAGGGTTGTTGGAGATTCTCCTCGAATTAGACCGATAACGATAACTAACAGCAAACATCCTACCAAAGTCAAACCGAGAATAAATAAAGCAAAAATTTCTCCTGCCGATAAAGGGCGGTCAGTCGGGTCGAGATAGGCAGAATTCGATTCTCTCGGTCGAGATAGAGAAGATGGATTATCTAAATCTGAAGGAGCTTGAATGACATTCCAGCGAGAATAACCGATTTTTAGATCGTAAAGCGATCGCCGCTCAGGAGAACTCAACGTTGCATAAGCTTCGTTAAGTTGACGAAATTTATCGGTTGCCATCTGTGAGGGTAAATCGGTAGTATCGGGATGATAGCGTTTGCTCAACTCTCGGTATGCCCGCCGGATTTCGATCGCAGAAGCAGAGGGATGCAGTCCTAAAATAGCATAATAGCTATTAGCTAGCCGAGTTGACGTAGGGAGGTGCAGATCTGTAAATTGATGTGTTGTCCGATCGTGAGTCACAAGGTTTTCAACAATACTCTCCTGTGACAATATTTTAACGAAGTTACGCTATAAGTTTTTGAAAAATACTCATGAAAACTATCCAAAATCGCACGAAATTTTCTTTGAAACGTCTCGTTCTTCGGCTATGTTTAGTTATTGCGATCGCTATTTGTGCGAGTGGGTGGTTCTGGGGAACTTCTCCAGCTAGAGCAGATCTCAAAGACGACCGCCTCGATGGAAATATTTTTGTCGTTTATGCAGGAAACGGTTCGCTCGTTCCTCCTCGTCTGACGCTAGCAGAATCCCTGAAACGAAAAATGCCTGCCATACTGGTTTACTATCTCGATGACAATAGCGATTGCAAACAATTTGCGATCGTGGTTTCTCGAATGCAAGAATTTTACGGTCGGGCAGCTAGTATCATTCCAGTCAGCGTGGATTCCATTCCAGTTAAAGCCAACTATTCCCCTGACGAACTCGGTTATTACTACGAAGGAGTCATTCCTCAGACGGTTATTCTAGATGAGGCTGGAAAGGTAGCTTTTAATGGGAAAGGACAGGTCGCCTACGAAGCTGTAGATGACGTACTCAGAGAAGTATTCAATTTATTACCCCGTTCCGAGTCCGTAAAATTGAAGCGTCGCTCGTTTAACGAGTTCAACACGGAATTGGTCGATAATTAATAGTGAATGGGGATTGGGGATTAGGAATTAGGAAAAACTTTGAACTATTTTCCCCCTTCCCCTTTACTTTTTGAACTTTGAACTTTGAATTTTGAACTATTTTCCCATTTCCCCTTTACTTTTTGAACTTTGAACTTTGAACTATTTTCCCTTTCCCCAAAAAAACAATGACCGATCCGCGTTCTGCTCTGATTGCTGCTGCAAGTCAATTCTATCAACTAGGCTGGATGGTAGGAACGTCTGGCAATCTCTCTGCTAAAATGCCCGATGGTAGCTTTTGGATCACGGCTAGCGGTAAAAGTAAAGGACAACTGCAAGAAAATGATTTCGTGCGCATGACAGTAGCGGGAGAAGTTCTCGACTCAGGCAATGCTAATAATCGTCCTTCGGCTGAAACTAGCATTCATCAAGCGATTTATTCTCTTTTTCCAGAAGCCAATGCTTGCTATCACGTCCATTCTGTCGAAGCGAATTTGGTTTCTAGCTGGATAGAAGACAATTGCTTGGCATTACCACCTTTAGAAATGGTTAAAGGGTTGGGCGTGTGGGAAGAAAATCCTCAAGTAACTATGCCCGTCTTTGATAATTATCTCGAAGTGCCTCGTATTGCTCAAGAAATACGCGATCGCTTTTCGATTTCTGCTCCTCAAATCCCCGCTTTACTAATTCGTCACCACGGCGTTACTGTCTGGGCTAATTCTCCTCAAACAGCGCAAAATTACGTGGAAGTTGCAGAGTATATTTTCCGATATCTCGTATCTGCGCGTCGGGTTACACCGTGAAGGAAATAGGCAACAGGGAATAAGTAGGGGCGTTGGCGCAGCCCTCCAGGACGGAGTACGGCTGTTCGCCCTCTGAATCATTCGTGCTAGAAGTACATCCATAAATATTAGTTTTTTGGAAATTCAGCAATTTAAGAAACCGAGCGCTGGTCGCTGAGATAAATCTCCCCGTCTCGCCACACTTCCCAGGGCGCACGCCACGCGCCCCTACAAATTCAAATCGAACCCAAAATCATGCCAGCAAGTACAATAAATCCCAGCCAGACATTTTGACGAAAAAGCTCTCCATAGACGGGATTGGGGATTTCTGGCAAACTCAGGCGAATATATTGACTCACCCAGCCAGTAACCGCAATTCCCCAGGCTATCCAAAAGCCTAGATGCAGTTCCATTACCGTACCTAGATAAGCTAGCAAACCCGCTGTCAGCGCAAAGAAAATGCCTACTGCTTCGGCTGCGTAATTGCCAAAAAATAGGGCGCTAGATTTTATCCCAATTTTGCGATCGTCTTCTCGATCCGACATGGCATAGACGGTATCGAATCCCAACGTCCAAGCTACCGTTGCTCCCCACAATACCCAAGAATCGCTATCGAGTTGCGCCGTTACCGCACTCCAACTAATCAAAACCGCAAACCCCCAAGCGATAGAAAGCACGAGTTGAGGGACGGGAAAGACTCGCTTGGCAAGCGGATAGCAAATAATCACGGGAACGGCTCCCACGCACAGCCAAAAGCTGAGAGGATTGAGATAAAATGCAAGCGCGGCAGCACAAGCTAAGGCAATTAGCGCAATGATAATTCCAACTCGAATCGATAGGGCACGGGAAGCGATAGGGCGATCGCGCGTTCGTTCGACTTGGGGATCGATGTCGCGATCCCATAAATCGTTGACAATACAACCCATTGCACTAGTCGCTAAAGTCCCTAAAACAATCGTTCCAACCAGAGGTAAGGGAGGCGTACCTCTCGCGGCTAAAAAGAGCGCCCAAAGCGCGGGAATCATTAAAATAAGTCGTCCTTCTGGTTTGTGCCATCTTAGGAGACGAATAATAGTTAACCAAGTTGGTTCTGATAATTGTTGAGATTGAGTCATTCGCTTTTAAAGTTTAAATTATAGAGATAAATTTTTTTTAAGCTTTATTCTGATTTTTAACACAATCGGGAGAAACTCTGGAATTAGATGTAAGCAAAATCCTATGGTTAATTATATCGATCGCGTGACAACAACAGGAGCCAATGCGTCTGCACCAAGCAAGACAGAACCGTCTATGCTTGCAGCAATCGACATC
>JALOOL010000523.1 GCA_025454425.1 Hydrococcus sp. Prado102
TCAATCCCAATGCAGACAAGAACTACCACGGTACAAAAAAGCCCCTGCTTAAAAAAATCGAGCGCTTGCTTGCCTTCTGCGGCTAAATTGGTCGAGTTAGCGTCAAATTTAACATTCCAAGGAACTTTTAAGTCGCCAATAACAGGTGCCTTTTGGATTTGGTTGGCATCTAATTGGCGATCGCTCTTGACGGGGTTCTCTTTACCTGCTAGTCTGTCTGCTAATTTCGGGTTAACGGCACGAATCTGACTAATGAGCGTTTCGGTGTTGTTCGCCGCGCGATCGATAAATTGGGAAGTAAATAAGTCATTGGGAGACTGAGGGACTTGGTTAATTTTGCCTGCTAGTGTCAACACCGCAGCAGTTGCGCCTATTCGTTTTTCTAGTTTGCCACTTTTCAACCAATGTCTTGCTTCAGTTGCGCTATAAAACTCAATCCCCTGCATGAGTAAAACGGCATCGGCGGGCGATAACTTGGCATCTTCGGCTATTTGATTTTTTAGCTGCGAGGCATCGCGAAGATCGGCATCGACGCGGCGATAATAAGCTTCTAGTAGTTTGGCAATTTGTTCTGGTTGCGACTCAAGCGCGCGATTTGAGGCGACGATTACATCGACAATTTCATCTGGTACATCTTCACTCGATAAAACCGCTGTATAACCCTGCTGTCGGGCGTGAGTAACATCCGGTTCTCGAAGAACCGTAACTGCTATATTTTGATTGGGATCTTGTAACAACTTCCAGTCATCGGCAACATCTGCGACCTTCTTGACGTGAAAATCGGAGAGCTTAAACCCCTCAAATTTGGCACTTAAAAGCAGAAGTAAATACTCGCTGGGGGTATTTTCAGGAAAAGCAATCTCTAACTGTTGACCTTGCGATCGCGCCTGCTCAACCAACTGTACTAGATCGGGGAGCGATTTCAAACCGGGATATCGCTTAGTATTCAAGACAATTGCATCTGCCCCAACCGTGTGATTAATTAATCCGACGATTTTTCCCTGGGTATTATGTCGGAGAAATTCATCGAGCGTTGTCAATTCTAAGTCAGCTTTCCCCTGGTTCAAAAGCTCGGCACTGCGAGCATCGGATGCTACTTGGTAGCGTAGGTCGATCCCAGATTGTTGAAGGGCTTCTTGAAACGCCTTGCTCCGAAAAGTACTGTGACCGCTGAAAGAACTTCCTGCCATTGTCAGAGTTCCTGAAGCATTTGAGGCATCTTTTACTGATGCGGTATTTGGGGAATCCCCAAGCTGGATGCGCTGCCAGATAAAATAACCTCCTGTTAGCAATCCTAAAAGAATAACGGGTACAGCCCATTTGTTAGAAGGAGTCGCACTAAACTTAGTCTGCGAGTTGCCGAGAGGAACAGCACTCTGTTTGGGGTTCTCGTCCTCAATTGCTGTAGAAAGATTTGTCTCGTCATAGCTCTTGCGATAAGCTAATACGGGATTGGCTTTTTTTATAAAAATTTCTTGAACTGGTGATGGCAGGAGCGGTAAGTCTAATACTTGACCGATCCGATTAATAGAATCCGTTAAAGTTTTTACATTTAACTCTGGCAACAGATATAGCGCACAACGAGTAGCTTGAAATTTTTGAGCGACGGGAATGCGGCTTGGTGAATAATTAATCAGAATTATTTTTAATTTCGGATAGTGTTCTCTGCACCAATGACAAATAGAAATTGCCTCTAATTTAGTTTTGTTATTTGAATCAAGATTTGTATCGACAAGCAATAAACTTGGCAAATCGCCTTTAATCGCTCGAAATGTTTCTAGTAAATTTCCGATATCGACCTGTTCGGGTTCCCAAACGACATCTAGCCCACGCAAACTCAAGATTAATTGCCAAATATTTCCCTGTTCGTTATTCCGGTGAATCATTAGAACAGTCTTGGTTGGTTTAGCCATGAGCTATTACCTTCGGCTTTTCATAAAACTTGAATTATCTAACTTTAGATCGAAATCAGTTGACAATTGCAAGATTTTTTGCTTAAAACTATTTTATCAGGCGATCGCGCTCATAAGTTACATTCCCGAAGCAACACTTAACTATATTGCTGTGGTTGAAAACGTTAAATAGCTTTAATCAAATAACAAATTTGCCCCGTTGTGCGTATGCGCGTTTGCGGGGCATTCTCGAAGAGTAGATGAAGCTTCGCAAAATAAGCTCGATTCGCTCAGAATGATAAAAACAGGCTTTTTAAATAAGCACTAATTGCTAGCCGTTGCTACACTTTCTTTTGCTTGAGTCGATCCTTGAGTGCCTAACTGAATTAACTCAATTTTATATCCGTCGGGATCTTCAACGAAAGCAATTACTGTCGAACCATGTTTCATCGGGCCGGGTTCGCGCGTTACTTTGCCACCTCTAGCTTTTATTTTCTCGCAGGTTCCATAAATATCATCAACACCAAGCGCAACATGACCGTAGGCATTCCCTAAGTCATATTTATCGACTCCCCAATTGTGGGTTAGTTCGATAACTGCATGGTCTGATTCGTCGCCATAACCGACAAACGCTAATGTAAACTCTCCGCCTGGGTAATCTTTTTGGCGTAACAGTTTCATTCCTAAAATCTCGCAATAAAATTGTAGCGATTCTTTTAAGTTGCCGACGCGCAACATAGTATGTAGGATTCGCATGATTTATTTGTAAAAGGTACGGGTGACTGGGGACAGATAAATGGGTATTGGGATATTGGAATATTTAGTTATTCAGGATATTAAGAGATTACTAAAATCGGATTTGCCGAAGACTATGCTTTGAAAACGATCGCGGGGTCGATG
>JALOOL010000215.1 GCA_025454425.1 Hydrococcus sp. Prado102
ATATCGGCTCTCTATATAACTAATTATCCTAAATCTGTCCGCGTCGTATAAATTGAATGACTATTCTTGAGTTAAAACAAGTCAGTCTTGCTACTGCAATCGGTTCTCGTTATTTGTTGCAAGATATTTCTTTTACAGTATCAAGTGGCGATCGCATTGTCATTATTGGTGCTTCTGGTGCGGGAAAAACTTCTCTTTTGCGTTTGCTTAATCGATTGCAAGAGACGACTAATGGTTCTATCGAATTAGATAATCAACCATTTAATAAGATTTCAGCTATACAACTGCGCCAACAAGTCGTACTCGTTCCTCAAGAAGCAAAATTGTTAGGAATGAGAGTTCGAGAAACCTTAGCTTATCCCCTCGTTTTACAACAGTTACCCAAACGCGAGATTCAACAACGAATAGAAACTTGGCGAACTAAACTGCATATTCCTGAAGCGTGGTTAGAACGCAATGAGTTAGAACTATCTCTAGGACAACGACAATTAGTTACAATTGCTCGCGCCTTAATTATGCAACCTAAAATTTTATTACTCGACGAACCGACTTCTGCTTTGGATGTCGGTAGCGCCAACCATCTGATTGAGGTACTAGCTGAATTAGCGGATACATCTCAAATGGCAATTATCATGGTCAATCACCAATTAGAATTAGCACAAAAATTTGCTCGGCGAGTCATATACTTGCAGCAAGGACAGTTATTAGAAGATAAAGATGGCGATCGCGTCGATTGGCTGCAATTGCGAGATAATTTAAATAGAATAGAAAGGCAAAAAATGGTCGGTGATGAGTTCGATGAATTCTAAACTGAATGTCAGCAAGCGTTTTTTAAGTGAGTGAGGTACATTAAACTACTGAACTCCTGAACTCCTGAACTTCTAAACTACTGTTTCCTTTCATATACTTCGGGATTGACGCAATTAGGCAAACGTTCCCCTTGTAATCCTGCGATGAGATTTTGTGCTGCCATTAATGCCATTTGCGATCGCGTTTTTATCGATGCACTGCCAATGTGAGGCACAATAATTAAGTTGGGTAAACTCAACAAAGGACTGTCGGGAAGAATCGGTTCGGGTTCGGTAACATCTAAAGCAGCACCCGCAATTTTACTGTTTTTGAGAGCATCATACAAAGCTTCTGGGTTAACAATCGCGCCTCGTGCGGTATTGATGAGAATAGCGGATGGTTTCATGAGATCGAACTGCGGGCGATCGAACAGGTAATATGTTTCTTGGGATAATGCTGCATGAATGCTGACGAAATCCGATTCTTCTAATAATTCCTCAAAGGAAGCATATTCAACGCCTAATTCTTTTTCTAACGCTACCTCGCACCGATGGCGATTCCAGTAAAGCACCCTCATATCAAACCCTTTAGCACGTCGCGCAACTGCTTGTCCGATGCGTCCGAAACCGACGATGCCTAACGTTGCGCCTGCTACATCTGCTCCCAACAATAGCATAGGTTCCCACGTCTGCCAGCATCCCTCGCGCACGAATCGCTCCGCTTCTACAATTTTACGCGATGCTGCCATCAATAACGCCCAAGTCAAGTCAGCCGTTGCATCTGTTAGAACCCCTGGGGTATTGCCTACAGGAATGCTTTTTGCTGTTGCTGCTGCTACATCGATGTTGTCGTATCCAACCGCCATCTGAGAGATGACTTTTAAGGATGTTCCTAATTCTATAAGATTTCGATCGATGCGATCGGTTAACAAACAGAGTAACCCATCAATTCCTTGAATTTTTTCTTGCAAAACTTCGTAAGGAGGCGGTTGGCGTTCCGTCCAGACTTCAATCGATGCGCGATTTTGTAGGAAATCTAATCCAGTATCGGGAATGCGGCGCGTGACGAAAACTTTGGGTAAGGACATAAAATCAACGATCTTTTGCTGGTAGACTATTCTATCGTTGCATCCAGCATAGTTTTAATGGCTCAACTCAAAGCTTTAATTTTTGATGTCGATGGGACGCTAGCGGATACGGAAAGAGACGGTCATCGCGTAGCGTTTAATCAAGCATTTGCCGAGGCGGGACTCGATTGGCATTGGTCGGAAGAACTTTATGGAGATTTGTTAAATGTTGCTGGCGGAAAAGAACGAATTCACTTTTATTTAACCAAATATCGCCCCGATATCGAGCATATTGACAATAGCATCGTTGCAAATCTCCACGCATCCAAAACCGAATATTATCGACAACTCTTAGCTGGCGGTTCGATTCCTTTGCGTTCTGGAGTCAAACGATTGATTCAAGAAGCACGTTCTCAAGGAATTCGCTTAGCGATCGCAACGACTAGCGCTTTACCCAATGCAATAGCTTTATTAGAGCATACTTTAGACCCATCCTGGTTTGAAGTGATTGCTGCTGGCGATATCGTCGCCGCGAAAAAACCCGCCCCAGATATTTATCATTATGTCTTACAAAAGATGGATTTAGATGCTTCTGAATGTCTCGTTTTTGAAGACTCGTCTCACGGATTGCAAGCTTCTATCCAAGCAGGATTACCAACCGTGGTAACGATAAATGATTACACCAAAAACCATGATTTTACCGAGGCAACTTTAGTATTAGATAGTTTGGGAGAACCCGAACACCCTTTCATAGTTATAAGCGGCAATGTTGGCGAAAAAAGTTATTTAGATATGGAATTGATTTATAAATATTCCCGATCTAAATAACCTTGCTAATTTTGTACGATCGCACGCATAATATCATTTGCGATCGCCCAAGAAAATATCGTACAAATTTTTAACGTCTTTTCTCATTAATACTAAGGAATTTACCGAGCGATGCCATTTATTCAATTAACCAATAATACTGTTGACGATGTTGCTTTTGCCATTTCTGGAAATCGAGTAGTTTGGCAGCGCAATGACGGTAACGATGATGAAATTTTTTATTATAACGGTAGAACTACCATACAACTAACCAATAATAATTTTGATGACATCTCTCCTAAAATTTCTGGTACAAATATTGTTTGGAAAGGTAACTTAGAAAATGCTGCCGATATTTATTACTACAACGGCAGTAGAATTTCTCAACTAACTCAAAATAATGTTTCTATTAGCTTAGCGATCGAACCTCAAATTTCGGGTCGCAATGCAGCCTGGGTTGGAAGAGATGGCACTGGTACAGAAATCTATTTTTATAATGGCAGTCGAGTTACAAAATTAACGAATAACAATCGCGGTAAAGATGACCTACAAATTTCTGGCAACCAAATAGTTTGGTCGGAATTTGACGGTAATGACCGAGAATTGTTTTTTTACAATGGCAACCGAGTTATCCAACTTACTAATAATAATCTAGGTGATATCGAGCCTCAAATTTCAGGCAGAAATATAACCTGGAAAAGTAACAACGAAATTTTTTTATATAATGGCAGTAGAACCATTCAACTGACTAATAACGATCTGGGTGAATCTTTTCCTCAAATATCAGGTAATAATGTAGTTTGGGAAACTAATGACGGCAACGATACAGAAATTTTCTTCTACAATGGTAGCCGAGTTATACAATTAACGAATAATAATTTTTTTGATAATGAACCTCAAATATCAGGCAATAATATAGTTTGGTATGGCTTCGATGGCAATGATTTTGAAGTTTTTCTTTATAACGGTAGAACGACTAGACAAATTACTAACAATAACGTTGATGATGGTATTCCTAAAATCTCAGGAGAGAATATTGTTTTTGCGAGAAGGGTTGGTGCTGATGACGAAATCGTTTTATATACTCCTGAGTCTTCGCCAACGCTGCGATCGTCGGTTTCTACAACTTTACCCAATGGAGTTACCAATTTAATCTTAACTGGAAGGGCGAATATTAACGGAATTGGCAATAGCCTCAACAATACCATTATTGGCAATAGCGGCAGAAACTTTCTAGATGGACGCTTGGGAAGCGATCGCCTCATTGGTGGCGCGGGTAATGATACGATGGTTGGTGGCGCAGGCAACGATATTTTGTATGCGATCGCAGGCAACGATCGCGCCATAGGTGGAGTAGGCAACGATATTTACTATATCAACTCTCGTGCCGATATTGTTATAGAAACGTCCACTAGCATTAGAGAAATCGATATTGTTGTATCTTCAGTTAGCTATACACTCGGAAACAATCTAGAACGACTGTATTTGACGGGTAACTCTCCTATCAACGCTATAGGAAACAATCGTAACAACATTTTAATCGGCAATCGAGGTTCCAATGTTCTCAGTGGAAGCTTAGGAAACGATCGCATCATTGGTGGAATTGGTAACGATACTTTAGTAGGTGGATTGGGTAACGATATCCTAACAGGCGGTGCGGGAAGCGATCGCTTTACTTTTACATCTCGCACTCAAAGAATCGACCGCATTACCGATTTTACTCCTGTAGATACCATTGCTGCGAGTGCAAGGGGTTTTGGTGGCGGATTGAGAACAGGTGTTCTTGCTGCTTCTCAATTTGTCAGAGGGACGACAGCTATCGATAGGGGCGATCGTTTTATCTACAATAGAGCCAATGGTGCATTATTCTTCGATGCAGATGGGACTGGTTCGCTTGCGCAAATTCAGATCGCAACGCTTGGCAATTTACCATTGCTTACTAATAATGGCATTTTAGTTATTGCTTAACAGCGATTGGTGATTGGGGAAAGATAAGTATAAGTTTTTCCCTTTACCCTTTCCCCTGCCTATTTCCTGTTGCCTGTTGCCTTTTCTTCACTGATAACTGATAACTGATTACTGATAACTGATTACAGTGCCATCATTAATTCTTTTTGATATTGTTTAGTTAGGGGGCGATCGAGTCCGAGCAAGTTGAACAATGCAACCATTGCTTTTCTCGCCCCATCATTTTTGTAGCGACGATTTTCTTGAACGATTTGTAAGAAAAGTTGCAATGCCTCTTCATAGTCTTGCGATAGTGCCAAACGAGCAGCACGAGCATATAATCGATCTAATTCGCTATCCCCTGCATCCTCGATCGCTTGTTTGAGTTCGATTAAAGTTTCAATTGCCTGTGCTTTAGGATAAAATTCCCGATTTTCTGGCTTAATTGTCCGAGAGATTGTTTTTGCCTCTTCAAATCGTCCAATTCTGACTAAAAAGCAAGCAGCTTCGATAACAAGACGCGAGTCTTCGGGATACTTGGCAAACAAATCGTCAAACCACTGTTTTGCTTGGGGTAAATCTTGAGACGCGATCGCTTCTTTTGCTTTTTCTAAACCAACTTCTAGATCTGAGTGAAGATTGAATTTTGCCAACAATTCTCTCAATTGTCCTTCTGGCATAGCGCCAACAAATCCAGGATACATTTCTCCTTGATAGACAATTCTCACATCGGGTACGCCTTCGATCGCGTACCGATTGGCTAAGTCTCGATCTTTGTCGATATCGACCTTTGCCAAGATAAAATCGTATTCTTTGACCAGTTTTTCTAGAACGGGTTTCAATAACTGGCAAGGGCCGCACCAAGTGGCATAAAAATCAATTAATACAAGCGTAGTGTAAGATGGCTCGATAACTTCGCTATTAAAATTACTGCCGTTAACTTCGATTGAATATCCCATATCTTAATCTTCTTCTTTATCTTCTCCTGGGGCGATTTCGGAAGGTTTATTAATTTCTTCCTTAAAACCGCGTAAAGTCTTACCCAATGCACCGCCAAGTTCTGGAATTTTTTTAGGCCCAAAGATAATTAGTGCGATCGCGGCAATAATTGCGACTTCTGGCCAACCTAAACCAAACATATTAACGTTCTCCTAAAGTTATAGTTAATTTATGTCTTAGTTAATACAAATAGGGATCGGTTTTAGTATATCTTTTTATTTGGGACATCAAGATTTGCAATGTTAGAACCTTCACAACCCTCAATTCGCCAACAACAACATCCCCTGATTCGTCAGTTGGCTGACATTATCCTAACGTCTTGGCAGGAGTACCTCGATCTCTCTCCCTACGAATTGCCAGAGGGATTAGGCTATGTGGAAGGAAAACTCGAAGGCGAAAAACTGGTCATTGAAAATCGCTGCTATCAAACGCCTCAGTTTCGTAAAATGCACTTGGAACTAGCAAAAGTCGGCAAAAATCTTGACATTTTGCACTGCGTCATGTTCCCCAATCCCGAATACGCGCTGCCGATGTTTGGCTGCGATATCGTAGCGGGACGGGGTGAAGTTAGCGCCGCGATCGCAGATCTCTCCCCTACCAATCCAGAACGGACGCTTCCTCAAGCTTACCAAACTGCTTTAAGAGCTTTACCCAATCCTCAATTTACCCAGCCTCGCGATTTGCCTGTTTGGGGGGATATTTTTTCAGAGTTTTGTTTATTTATTCGTCCGACAACTCCAGAAGAAGACCGTCAATTTCTCGATCGCGTCCAACAATTCCTAGAAATTCATTGCCAGCAAGCAACGCGATCGCAACCCGTTCCTCCCCAACAAAAAGCCCTGCATTTTGCCGGACAGCATAATTACTGCACCCAACAGCAAAAAAATGATAAAACTCGTCGCGTTTTAGAAAAAGCTTTTGGTAATGAGTGGGCAGATAAATATATGACAATGGTATTGTTCGATCTGCCCGAATTACCAGCAGAAGAAAAAGCAGAATGTTAGGGATTAAGGATTGGCGATTTTTTAGGGTAAAGGGGAAAGGGTAAGGGGGAAAGAGGAAAGGGGAATAGGAGACAAGGTAGATAAGGTAGACAAGGTAGACAAGGGGGACAAGGAAGAATATTGATTTTTGAACTTTGAACTTTGTGAGGGAGTGGGAGTCTTGGCGGTTCCCGTCGAGTCCCAACTCCCGAACCCGAAGGGAACTTTGAACTCTAAATTTTTGCTTCTTCTTTAACCAACTTATCCCAACCCAATTCTTTAAGGTTATTATTGCGACGTAAAGGACGAGTTGCTAACTCAAGAATATCGCGAGCGTTAGTAAAGCCGTGGATTTGAGCAAAGGTAAATTCTACAGACCATTTGGTATCGATTCCGCGAGCTTCTAATGGATTTGCATGAGCCATCCCGGTAATTACCAAATCGGGTTTAAGTTCCATAATACGCTGAATCTGGTTGTAGTTGTCGGGCTTCTCGATAATCTTAGGCAAAGGAACGCCCATTTCTTGACAAGTCTTCTCCAGCAATGCCAATTCCCCTGCTTGATAGCGTTTGTCCATGTAGGGAATGCCAATTTCAGGACAAGTCATGCCGCAGCGAATCAGAAAACGTGCCAAAGAGATTTCTAAGAGATTATCTCCCATAAAAAAGACGGATTTGCCGCGAATCAGTTTGATGTAGTCTTCCAAACCTTCCCAGATTTGCGCTTCTCTTTCTTCTAATCCCTTGGGTTGAATGCCAAAGACCGAGCAAATTTTTTCGATCCAAGCGCGGGTTCCATCGGGGCCGATAGGGAAAGGTGCGCCAATTAATTTGCACTTGCGGCGACGCATGAAGGTAGTAGCAGTACGCGATAAGAAAGGATTGACCCCGCTAACATAATACCCTTCTTCGATGACGGGTAATTCAGTGTAACGCTTGGAAGGCAACCAACCAGAAATTTTAATCCCTTGCTTTTTCAATTCGAGGGTAAGGTTAGTGACAACGGGATCTGGAAGAGAACCAAACAAGACTAATGGCGGATGGTCGATGTATTCGGACTCGGTGTTCGCGTCTTCTTTTTTGCGACCGAAGTTGAGCAGTTTTTGAATGGCGTTGCGGTCTTCTTTTTCAGCTTCTGGTGCTTGAGTGGGACATTTGTGTACCATTGCTGCTAGAACGGTGTCTTCTCCTTGGGTAAAGGCGTAGTCTAAACCGTTTGCTCGTGCAGTCACGATAGGAATGCCAATTTCTGCTTCTAACTTGGGTGCTAAGCCTTCCAAGTCCATTTTAATGATTTCGGTGGTGCAAGTCCCGATCCAAACGATAACGCTGGGATTGCGATCGCGTTTAATCTGCAAGCACAACCGTTTCAGTTCTTCGTAATCGTTCAATTGTGCGGAAATATCTCCTTCTTCTAATTCCGCCATTGCATAGCGCGGTTCGGCAAAGATCATGACTCCCATAGCGTTTTGCAGGAAGTAACCGCAAGTTTTCGTGCCAATGACTAAGAAAAAGCTATCTTCAATTTTTTGATACAGCCAAGCAACGCAGCTAATCGGACAAAAGGTATGATAATTGCCAGTTTCGCATTCAAAGGTTAATGCAGTTTGTTCTTGTGTAGCGGTCATTTAATGGTTTCCTCTCTTATTTTCTTTAAATACTCTGTATCGGCATCTGTTAATAAAGGGAGAATCTGAGCTTCTTGAGATGTTGCAGCTTCTGTTGCTCGTTTTTCGAGTTCAACTCTTGGATCGAAATTCAATCCAAGTAAATCGACTAGCTTGGTTGGATCTGGATTTAGATCGCAAAAAGGTGGCAGTAATTCTTTTAAGCTTGGCTCTAAAGAGCTTATCGCTCCTAAAATTAATAAGCAAGGAGGTCGTTTACCTCCATCAGGAGATTGAATCCAAGTCATTTTTTTAAGCCAAGATTGGTTGACCAAATAATAGTCCAACCATTTATCTTTTAAGGAAGCTTTTAATTTCTCAATGAAGCTCATAATTGTCCTCAAGGTTGACAAAGGAATGTACATTTAATAGCTTTCCCCTGCCAACTAGGATTTACGCCATCCTCAAGTTTAATTTTGTGTACCATGGTACACATTTTTATAGCTGTCAATCTGGATAGATTTGTCTCCAATTGGAGACAAATTTCTTCATCAATCCCCTTTACCAGCTATCATTCACTCTTTAGGGCGCACTAATAGCGCCCCTACAATAACTGTTTTAAACCATCATCAGATCTAACTCTTCGTCCGCCGTCTTCGGTTGTTGGGGATTGAGGTAAAAATCAGATAACAAGCTAAATAATTCGCGATCTTGAGCGTCGTTAGGAACTACCCCTTCAGGATTGGCGATTAGCTGGTCGGCAATGTTGAGATAGTAATCGCAAACGTAATTTAAAGAGCGATCGCTATCTGCCATTTCAAACAATGTCTTACCCTTGACGCGAGAAACGCGGATATCTTCAATTAATGGCAAGATTTCCAGTACGGGCATGGGGACGTGAGAAATGTACTTATCAATCAAATCCCGCTTAGAAGTTCGGTTGCCGATCAAACCTGCCAGACGAAGTGGATGAGTCCGTGCTTTTTCGCGTACCGAAGCAGCAATGCGGTTAGCAGCAAATAGCGCGTCAAATCCATTATCGGTAACGATGATACAGTAATCAGCATAGTTGAGCGGTGCGGCAAACCCCCCGCAAACTACGTCGCCGAGAACGTCAAAAAGAATAACGTCAAATTCGTCAAAAGCGTTGAGTTCTTTGAGTAACTTAACTGTTTCGCCAACAACGTAACCCCCACAACCAGCACCTGCTGGAGGCCCGCCTGCTTCTACGCACTTAACGCCAGCATAGCCATCGTAAATCACATCTTCGGGCCAAATGTCTTCGTAGTGAAAGTCTTTTTCTTGCAGCGTGTCAATAATGGTGGGAATTAAAAATCCGGTTAGGGTAAAAGTGCTGTCATGCTTGGGATCGCAACCAATTTGAAGGACTTTTTTCCCTCTTTTGGCAAGTGCAGTCGATATGTTGCAGCTTGTTGTAGATTTGCCAATTCCGCCTTTTCCGTAAACCGCTAGTTTTAAAGTCAAAGTTTTTTCTCCCCGTGCAAGCGAATAAATTTTTTTGCTTATCGCTACTTTGCCTTTCGGTGTTAGCAGCAGATTTTTATCTCATCAAACGCATTATTAAGCAAATGATGTCGAAAGAAAAGATGTCTTTTAACTAAACTAAGCTTTAAATCGTATTCTTTTAGATTATTTAATTATTTTGTCGATATTATGACTATAAAATACTTTTTAAAACCTATTTATCTTAAAAATAAAATATTTTATATTTAGTTTATAATAAATAAAAACAATAAACAAAATTTGAGTAGAGCGATCGCGATCGCTCGCAGTAAGCTCTCAAAAATCCTTACCAGAGGAAGAATAGAGACTTTTTTCTAGAATCAGAAGCGATGGACATAGATCGCGATCGCCCCTAAAGTGTCTATAAGCTCGCTAATAAAAGTCCTATATTTCCTTTGAAATCGAGGTTGCTGGATTTTTATCAAGAATAGTTACAGTTTGAAAATAGGTCGTCTATTGCGCTGAGGGATCGAGCAAGTAAGAATAGAAACAGAAGTTGCTGCAAATCGCGATAACGTGTCAAATAAGAATGATGAGTAAGCAAACCGAGGAAAAGATCCGAATAACTTGGAAACAACGAGGAAAAAGAATGAGAACAAAGGATCCAGCCACGGTAAATTTAGTAATAGCGAATAGAACCTCAAAAAAGCACACGACAACCACAGGCCTGCGGAAAGATAGCTTGCTACAGGCTTCAACACCCAAAAACAATTTGTGGATGAGGCTATCACCGTACCTGAATACATCAAATA
>JALOOL010000524.1 GCA_025454425.1 Hydrococcus sp. Prado102
TACACCTCTTGCTAACTCTATCCTTAACTCAAAACAATGGTAGGGTGGGCAATGCCCACCCTACAAATTCTTAAGATAATTGTAATTAATTTTGTTGACGTGGTAACAAAGTATTGATTTAATTAAGCATAAAACGATCGAATTTACCCAGACTCCGCATTTAAATAATAGTTTACTCACCAATTTTCTCGAATCTTATATTCAACAAAATAATTCGCTGGTAACTCGTTCTAAAACTTTTAATCCTTTTAGGGAACTGCGAATGAGTCTCGTTGCAGCTACAGGATTTTTAGCCATTTTAACCATTAAAGGAAAAGTTTTTAAGGAACCATCAGACGCGATCGCAGAGTTAATATCTGGTAAATCTTGCTCGACATCATCGCTAACGACTCTCACAATTGCTACAGAAATTCCTTGCAGCATTTCTAACGCGACGTAGCTTTCCATGTCTGCGACATCAGCTTGAGAAGTAGAAGCTAAATGTAATTTTTCTTTGGCAGATCCAATAACGCGATCGCAAGTGATTCCCTTGACAAATTTAGCTTTTTTATGTATGCGATTACTAATAAATGTATTTAAATCGCAATCTCGCCATGAAACTTGCTCGTTCCCGTAACCGCAAGCTTGATAGATAACAATATCTCCTACTCGATAACTTGGCGACAAACTGCCACATAATCCCATTATTAAAACGCGATCGCCAGGCTTATTAAGAAAATCTTGAGTTTGTTGCCAATTTTCTAAATAAGATTTAAAAGCATTAACCCCAATAGGAATGGGTAAAATTAAAGGAATTTGCGAGTTGGTTTGGCGCAGTCCCCGACAAATAGCGCGATATTCTGCTCCTTTTGGCACAAAAATGAGCTTGATATTTTTAAAAATATTATCTTTTTGGTAAGTTTCGCTTATCATTTATTTTTTTGAGAAACTTTCTTATTTAAGAAAGCTTTTTAATGTTATATAAGAAGATGGTGACTATTGGGAATTATTCTTATATGAATTAAAATCGAATCTTCTAGAACTCAGTCATTCTTATTTGCAAGTATCAATCTCTTATATCCCTGATGGAACAAACAACTATTCTTTTTCTTACAAACGTCACCAAACAATTTTCGGCTCATCAAATGCCTGCTGTCGATAATGTCAGTTTGTCGCTAGCACAAGGAGAATTACTGGGATTGCTAGGACCTTCTGGTTGCGGTAAAACAACTTTATTACGAATTATCGCAGGATTCGAGCAACTTTCTAGCGGGATGGTAAAAATTGCCGGACGGACGGTGACGGGAAAAGGAAGTTGGATACCGCCAGAACAGAGAAATACTGGCATGGTATTTCAAGATTATGCCTTGTTTCCTCACCTAACGATCGCAGAAAATCTAGCGTTTGGATTGCAGCGAAAATGCGAACGTTTTTCCAAAGTACAGATAAAGCAGCGTATTGGCGAAGTTCTCTTACTAGTCGGACTTTCAGGATTAGAAAAACGCTATCCCCACGAGTTATCGGGAGGTCAACAACAGCGCGTTGCTCTCGCTAGGGCTTTAGCTCCGCAACCTGCTTTAATTTTATTAGACGAGCCTCTAAGTAATCTAGACGTGCAAGTGCGTCAGTATCTGCGTCACGAAATTCGCCACATTCTCAAAGCAGCGGGAACTTCGGCAATATTTGTCACCCACGACCAAGAAGAGGCACTTGCTATCTCAGATAAAATCGGAGTAATGCGCCAAGGCAAATTAGAACAGATAGGCGCGCCAGAAGAGATTTATACGCAACCTGCCTCTCAATTTGTCGCTGAATTTGTCACTCAAGCTAATTTCCTCCCCGCCAAACGCAACGGAGATTTTTGGGAAACAGAAATTGGCGTTTGGGAAATTCCCGTCGCCAGGGAACTCAAAGAATCAGAGGCAGGCGAGTTGATGATTCGGCAAGAAGATATTAGACTCAAGCCAGACGAAACATCGACAGTCGCGATTTGCGATCGTCAATTTTTAGGTCGAGAGTACCGCTATTGTCTAGAAACAGCTTCTGGTAAAAGATTGCACGTTCGCACGACAGTTAGCACCCAATTGCCGATTGGAATGCGAGTCAAGTTATCAGTTGCTCCCGAAGCAGCACAACTTTTTCCCTCAACTTCTACAAAGCAACCAATTTCTTTAGCTATTTAGTCATTTGCAGTGTGGGGATTGGTGAATGGCTTCGTCTGGGGAAAGGGGAAGGAAGACAAGGGAGAATTTTGTACAGACGCGATATATCGCGTCTCTACGACTTTCGACTTTCGACTTTCGACTTTCGACTTTTTTAACTGGTCGCTGATAACTGAAAAAGGCGTTCGATACTTGCAAAGCTGGGCGATCGACAATATCATCTAGAAAAATATCATACAAAACTATGTTTAGTCTTGGTTTGAACAAAAAAATCAAACTCAATCCTTACATCAGTATTTTTATATTTTTCTGGTCGATTTTTGTTTTGACGAATTGTGGATTTGATTATTCTGAGGGTTCTTTTCACTATCAAGTTGCAGAACATATTATTAAAACGGGCAGATTAGGTTTTGATACCGAACAATCAGGGATTTTTTCAGTAGCTCCTAATGGCAGAACCTATGCCTCTCAAGAAATAGGCAATACAATCTTTTTCTTGCCAACTGCTGCTTTAAATGTATTTTTAGAAAATGTTTTATCGGGTTCGGTTCCTGAGTCAACGATAAACCTGACGAAAGAATTTATCTTTTCGTTTCATCCAGTACTTTATTGTGCGATTACAGTTACCGTT
>JALOOL010000216.1 GCA_025454425.1 Hydrococcus sp. Prado102
TCAGCTAATCAGGTAAAAACGTGTAGTGACGGCGTTTCAACCCGTCACGAAACAACCTTATTAGAATCCGCCGCACTTTAAGTCGGCGGAGTAGTCAAACTTATCTTTCTTCCTTGTCTTCCTTGTCTTCCTTGTCTTCCTTGTCTCTCTTGTCTCTTCTACTGGTCACTGGTCACTGAAAAAGGCGATTCTGAAAATTTTGTTAATTTTTGTAAACTAAAAGCATTTTGTAAAATTTGATACAGAATTTTATGTTATATATAATAGAGGAAGAAAAATTCAAACCAATCTCATCTAAATCGGCAATACGGAGAAAACACCATGATGTCTACTCAACAACAAGCTCGTACCTTAATGATGCGTCAAGCACAAATCGTTAAAAATCGCCAGCAATCAATGTTAGAACGCGCTGCATCTGAAATTGGCGTAGAGGTAAGCGATCGCAAATAATTAACAATCGCTTGGCAATCTGGAGGAACAAAGTTATGTCTACTCAACAACAAGCTCGCGCTCTAATGATGCGCCACCATCAAGCTATCAAAAATCGCCAACAATCAATGCTAGAACGCGCTGCATCCGAGATTGGTGTAGATGTCGATAACGATTACTGGACTAACATTCAAGGAAAAGCTCAACCTACTTTTAGGAAGACTTACGATCGCAGTAGCGCATCATTGAGTTAAATCCAAAAAAATAACTGTAAAAGCGGATTTTTATCGTGTACCAACGAAAAAAGGGCATTCTCTACCTTGAAGAATGCCCTAATTTTTTGAACTACTTACTAACAATTCCCGACCATTGAACTTGTTTTTGTTTGGTTCGACGATAGGAAAAGAAATATTCTGGTTGCTGGTAGGTACAGTAAGGCGCGATCGCAATTTGTTCGGGACGAATTCCTAAAGCGATTAACTGGAGATAGTTGACTTGTCGTACGTCCAAGCGAACTCGTCCGGGATGAGAATCTTCACTAACAGGCGATTGGGACATACTCTGTAAAATGGTTAGAATCGCTTCTGGCGTGTCTGTTCGATCTTTTGAGATTAAACTCGCTCCCACTTCGGCGGCGACTTGTTCTGAGACTTGATATACTTCACCAGCGATCGCAGGTCCCATAGCAATGCGAAGATTTTCTAGAATACTGCCATACTCGACAAAACGCGCGATCGCATTGGGAATGATACGCTGTGAGGTTCCCCTCCATCCCGCATGAATGGCGGATACTCTACCCGTTTGCACGTCGCCGATCAGTGCTGGGGTACAATCTGCACTAGCTACCCAAATCGCTTGTTGCGAGCGATCGCTTACTATTCCATCAGCAGGCGGAAATTTATCTTCGGATTCTTGCAATTGTTGTTCTCGAATTTCTACTTCGATTTCTCCTGGGGTTAACACCCGATTTCCATGAACCTGCTTAACTCGATATACCTTAGCATTGGGTTCTAAAACTTCAACCAAATTTTCTGGCGCATTAGGATAAAACTGTTGGGTAAAAAAGCCATGCTGCCAATTTTGCAATAAATTACAAGTTAAATAAGGCAATCCATTCCAGCTTTGCCATTGCCAAGTCGATATTTGAGTTTCGGTTTCTAGAATCGTAGAAGTTAGCACTATATTCAACCTCAAGTATGGCTCGATCTATACTAACCAATCCAAAATTGTAATTAATAATGTATGGAGAAGCGATCGCTTCTTCTACGACATATCAAAACTTTTTCAAAGGCAAGCAGTTACAATGAATCCAATGCCTATTAGGGATTAAGACTGTACTCGCTCCTCGATCGCTATTAGAGTTTCTATTAAAAAGAAAAAATGGTTAATTCGCTTTACGAACGCGATTTTCAACAATGGCTTATTCAAACAAAAACGCTTCTTCAAGAGCGTAAATTTGAATCGATTGATATCGAACACTTGGTTGAGGAGTTAGAATACTTGGGCAAATCCGACAAAAAAGCACTTTTAAGTAATTTAAAAATTTTGCTTGCTCATCTAATCAAACTCCAAGTCCAGCACGATGCTCCAAGCGAGATGAAAAGTAGTTGGTATCGTTCAGTTGACGAACATCGAATCCGCGTTTTAGACGACTTAGATAATTCTCCTTCTCTTAAATCTTATCTAGAAACCGCACTTGTCGATGCTTATCCAAGCGCACTTTGCCTTGCTATCAAAGAAGGAAAACGAGCATCTTTTGGCGTAAAAGTTCCTCAATTAGATGAATATCCTGAAAATAACCCGTTCTCAATCGAGCAGATTCTTGATGAGGAATTTTATCCATAAACTGTAAAGACACGATGCTTGAAGTTTAGTTTGAATAAAACGTTCTTGGTCGGGTGTGAGTTTAATATTCATAAAAGACCATTATAATTTTCATGTTCGTTTCCTTTACTATCCACCCACGGCCCCTCTCCACCCCAAATATCGCACTGCATATGTTCTATGGGTTGAATTATCTTGGTGGTTAAATTTAATTGAGTTTTTTCAAAAAGAGATTCGATCGCGCTAACTAACGCCTCATTCGTCCAATCTCGATACAGATGAGATGCGATCGCGCATCCTCCCGCGCCTACTCCTTCTTTAACATAACCTCGTTCGTAAGCTTGTAACTGAGGATAAGCAGACTCAGCAAAACTTAGTTGCGTTGCTAATAAAGGAACTCCGTCGATCGCGTTTGCTAAACCTACTGTATCGCCCGTTGGATCTTCTGCTACCCAGCGCGTCGTTGCGATGACGATTTGTTCGAGATTGGCAGATAGGTTTAAATCTTTAATAATGGCTTCTATAAGGGCGTAAACTGCCAGCATTTGCGTTCCTCCTGCCAACATAACACCGACTTGACGACTGGCTGCGATCGCCATTCCTGCAACGACAATTTGCATGGGATCTCCGACAGCAGCGACTAATTCCAAGGGATTAAGACGATCTCGAATGGGAAAGAAGCCTGCTTTTTCCAAACCTTCTCGCACAACCGTCCATTTTTGAGTATGGTTGCATTGAGGATGGCTGCTGTTGACTTTAGATTTTGCTTCAATGCCTAATCCCGTTAGAATTGCTAACGCTGTAGTCGTTCCGCCTACTACGCATTCGCCAAGAATAATATAACTTCCCATCGCCTCTGTTGCTAATTTTTCTCCCCATTGCATCCCTCGCTCGAACAAGTGTCTTACAATATCTAACGATAAGGCTTGTCCAGAAGTAAGACAACGTGCGGCAATGCCACCTAAATCGATATAAGGAACGGTTGGCGGGTGTGGCAAACCTGCATTAAATAGATAGACGGGAATCTTTAGGGTTTCAACGACAGCGCGAGAAATAAACGTGGGAGACGCACCAACCGTTAGAGGCGGTAAAGGATATTGGGGGGAAGACTGAGAACCGTTAATTAAAAATTCTGCATCCGCGATCGCGGTATATTGGCGATCGGTTGGCGTTGCTCCTGCCGCAGAAATCCCCTCAATTAATCCCGTTTCTGTAAATCCTAAAATACAAGCAAAAATTGGACGACATCCTTGATATTTTTGCAACCATTTTTGTCCTCGTTCTATTGCAGAATAAAGTTTAATCATTAAGGTAATTTATTGCAGTCATTTGTCTTACTTTGTCTTGTCATATTTTAATGGCTATAAACCCGATAAGTACTACAACGTATAAATATTGCGGGTTTTTCAGGAATTTCTATAGATAAGGAAAAATAAGATTGTATCTCAATGTATATCGCTGTCGTTTATAGGCGATCGCCACTCAAGTTTTTCTCGTTCTTTTGTGCAAAAATTTAAAAAGTATGAAGACAATTCGTAATCTTTCATTGCTTACAATCATGGCAGATAAAATAAAAAAAGGTGCGTTAGTTCGTGCGGTACGAGAAAAACTAGAAAACAGTTTAGAGGCTAAAGCAAGCGATGCCCGCTTTCCCCCTTATATTTTTGAAAGTAAGGGTGAAGTTGTCGATCTTAAAGAAGACTATGCTCTAGTCAAGTTTTACGTGCCAACACCGAACGTTTGGTTTCGCACCGATCAACTAGAACTAGCCGAATAAGCGATCGCTTATTTATTACAACTATGAGTGTCTTTCCCGATTCACCAATTACCTGCAAAGCCCCCTTAGTCACAGTTATTGGCGCTGGTAACGTAGGTAGAACCCTAACCCAGCGCATTGCCGAAAAAAATCTAGCCGACGTAGCACTAATCGATGTTGTTGAGGGATTACCCCAAGGAATCGCCCTCGATTTAATGGCAGCCCAAGGCATCGAATTACATGACAGTCAGATTTTTGGGACTAATAATTACGCAGATACGGCGGGTTCCGAAATCGTGGTAATTACTGCCGGATTTCCCCGCAAACCAGGAATGAGTCGGGACGACCTCATTCAATGTAATGCCAAAATTGTCGCCGATGTCACGAAAAAAGCGTTTGAATATTCTCCCAACGCTTTATTTATCATCATTACTAACCCCTTAGACGTAATGACTTACGTCGCTTGGAAAATGACCGGACTTCCTCCCCAGCGAGTCATGGGAATGGCAGGCGTGTTAGATTCCTCTCGCTTGCAAACGTTTATTGCGATGGAATTAGGCGTATGTACAGCCGATGTGAGTACTTTGGTGTTGGGCGGTCATGGAGACTTAATGTTGCCCTTACCCCGCTACTGTACGGTTAGAGGAGTTCCCATCACCGAACTGATGGAGGAAGCAACTATCGAACGATTGGTAGAACGCACCCGTAACGGAGGCGCAGAAATCGTTAAATTGCTGCAAACAGGTGGCGCTTATTTTGCCCCCGCCTCTTCTGCTAGCTTGATGGTCGAATCCATTTTGCGCAACCAATCTCGTCTTCTCCCAACGGCGGCTTATCTCAAAGGAAAATATAACTTAGACGATGTTTATTTAGGCGTTCCCTGTCGGCTAGGATGTCGCGGAGTCGAGGATATATTAGAAGTAAAATTGACTGACGAAGAACAAAAAGCTTTACAAGCATCTGCCGAATCCGTCCGCAAGAACGTTGATGTTGCTTTGGCGGGTTTATAAAGAATAAGATTTTCTATTTTATAAATGGGAAAGGGTAAAGATACATTTTTCTCTTTATCCTTTCCTAATACTTTGCATTCGTCAAGATTAAATAATAGTACAGTAGGTTGGGGAGCCACTGCGTTGCGGAGGTTCCCTCCGTTATAGCA
Organism: Hydrococcus sp. Prado102; assembly: GCA_025454425.1. Taxonomy (GTDB): domain Bacteria; phylum Cyanobacteriota; class Cyanobacteriia; order Cyanobacteriales; family Microcystaceae; genus Hydrococcus. The sequence continues at coordinate 5,169 of JALOOL010000216.1, forward strand.
CGTGGCGTTTGAGGTAACAAAACCCAACATCTATTTATGTTTCATTGGGTTCTACTCTTTTAGGATTAAGATAAGACTGCGATCGCGCCAGCTAATTTTTTCTTAAACTGGTAACTATGGGAGCGAATAACCATTTGTTCCTACAAAACCGACAACTGCAAAACTAAAAGACTTGACGATGTTTTTGACCGAACTACAACCCGCATTCGCAGAACTAACCCAACAACCGATCGCGTTTCTCGGCGGTTTCGTTTCTGGTATCTTGAAACTAAACCTTGCTGACGATCCTCTCAAAAGTTGGTTGGAAAAACAAGGCATGACAACCACCACTTATACAAATACCAGTACTTCCTCTGGTAACGGTAGCGGGCCTCAATCGATTTCGATTGATTGACATCAACTGACGCGCGGGGCAAATGCCATATGCGATCGCAGCTATACTTAACCAGTCATTACTAATTTTCTAGGTTAGGTATGACGAGCGATCGCGCCCTTTGAGTTAAAGTATTTTTGCTAGAGGTGTATAAACATCTTCAGAACCAGCATTTAAAAAAGGGCGTTCTAGGTCGATACCAAGCAACGAAAAATGTTGCACGATAAGATCGAGCCGTTGTTTGGGGGAAGTTTCACCGCGATCCCAAGCTTCTAGGAGTCCATTAGCAACAATTTGACAGCGATTCGTGCCAAAGCTTTCTTGAGCGGTAAATTTCTGGTTAGGTTCTTCTGCGACTGCTAGTCCTGGCGCGATCTGTTTGGTAAACAAAGGAACTTGAGGCTGAAAGTGGCACTTATTATCGAGATACACAGTCTGTAATACTTGTCGGACGCTTGTATAGTAGCTGCGCTCGAAGTAGAGAACGCCTGAGTCGTAGCGTTTGTAGTCAGCAGGATTGTACAGCACCTTAAAGCTGAAAGGAATCTCTATTTCATTCAATTTCTTCGTTAAGCTTGCCATGACAGCAATTGCCCCTTCAGCGGTTAAATTAAAGTAGATCCGAACCGTGACAGAATTGCTATTAGGTCGATCGCGATCGTCGAGTCCAGCATCGCCTACAGCCATATAAAACCCATTTTGCAGCAAGTTTTTTGGCATCCGAATCGCAACAGTGTCGCCGACTACAGCCGCTTTTTCCGCTTCCAAATGGCGATCTCGATCGATATGCAGCGTCAATTCGCCTTTGGTAACTGCCAACGAGCGATCGCTTTCCTGTCGTCTTATCTGCCAACCAGGGTCGAAGTAGCCTTTACCACAATTGCTTTGATGCAAGCGATCGTAGAATGCCAAGTCAACGCCTAATAATGTATTATTCTCTAAATTTGGTCTACTTTCTGGCTCGGTGTCAGGTGTCAAAATCGCTCGCATCGAGCCGTTATAGTAAATACCGTAGAGAAAGTTTTGCAGTTGTAAGTTCAGATATTTACGTTGCAGATCGAGCGATACGCGCTGAAAGTGAGTAACGGCTTCCGCAGTTAGTTCCAAGGGTTTGTAGTTGGGATGACTAATACAAAAGTTAGACTGGATCTGAACGTTACTTGCGATATCTTGCAAGGTTTCTTTAATGCGATCGCGATGTGAATTTAGTAATTGCATCTTCATAAGTTTCAACGAGATAAAACAGCATCGTAGGGGCGTATGGCGTGCGCCCAAACAGTTATTAATGGTTGCGCATGGCGTGCGCCCAGCAATCGGTCATACGCGATCTAAACGCTCTCACACAATTCTGACTCAGAGCAACCAAAGACTGTTGAAATGGATTGCACCGGACGGCACAGCAAGCTTTTTGCCACTTGCAACGTACAAATACCAGCATTCCCAAAGGTTTTTTGGTACTGAATAGCGGCTTGAATTTGGTGAATTAAGGACAGACCAGTAAACTGTACGACTCGGTGTAAAAAATCGGGACGATAAGCTAGAATTTCAGGAAACTGTTTTAAGTAAGCTGTTGTCAATGCTGCGATCGCGGGTTGAATTTGCTCCAACGGAACCATCGCTAAGCGCAGAGATTCTTCAAGACTGATATTTTTGCTGACGACCAAACTACTCAACCAAAGTTGCAAATAACTGGCAATTAAGGTTCCTAAATCGAAAGCTGGATCTCCCCAACTACAGCGCTCCCAGTCAATCAATCGCACTATACTTTGACTGGGTGACTCGGTTACTTCTAAAGCTTGCTCCCAGTCCACCTGAAGCAGAATGTTATTCAACTTGAGGTCGTTGTGAACCAGACAACAGGGATGAAAGGCCTTCGTCAACTCGGCGATCGCGCTTCCAAGACTGTCGTATCTTTGGTATAGGGCAAGAAATTTAATTCCGTGGGCAGGTACTAACCCGAACACTTCGGGTTCGATGCGATCGAGAGCGCTAGTTAATTTAAAAGACTGCTCTTTAGCTGTTTCATGGCTATTTTTATTGAAGAAGTCTCGATAATCCTTGCGATCGAGCGTTGCACGATGGATGGTAGCGATAATAGTTCCAATAATAGTCGCGATCGCCTCTGGGAAAACATTCTCCTTGGCATAGAAATCGGCTAAATCGCGATAGTTATTAAGATAGTTAAAAACTATAACCGAATCATCAGCATTGAAATGCAGAACTTCAGGCAACCAAAGTTGAATATAACTGAGTTCTGGAAAGCGTTTTAAAAACTCTTGAATACTCCATTCATTCACAAATTCGCCAGCAGTTTTTCCTTCTGAGTTATAGCGTTCTTGTTTGACTAAAAATTGACGATTGTAGCATATATTTACCAATAAATTGAAATTTTTGGCAACTTTCAATTCAACTTGAATTAGATTTTTTTCTTCTTCATGAATAAGAGCGTTTTGTGCTAAATATTCAAAAATATTTTGGGAGCTTAATACAAATACCATAATAAAAATTTCCTTAAAATTTATTTTGAAGAAACGGGATTTTCACTAATTCTTTATCAAGAAAGAGTTATTCCTCCCGTTAAGATAATTATCTCAGGTGAGATTCAACTATTGGCTTACTATAGCCATCTTGAAATTAGTACCACGGAGTAGTAGTAACAGTAACCGTTATGATAAAGCAAGCAGGTGAAGACATATCTGCTGCCCCACCTTGAATTCTGATTTCTTCTTCAGAAAGTTGATTGAGATAACTTTCTGAATCAAAAAATAGCTCGGAACCAACAGGATTTAAGTTAGAAATTGTGATGTTAGCCATTTTAATTTTTCTCCTAAGTTAAGTAAATTGATAAGGTTTGAGAAGAAGTGGGAGCATTACTAATCCTTTATATAGAAAGTTATTGCTCCCATTAAGATAGTTATCTCAGGTGAGATTCAACTATTGGCTTATTACAGCCATCTTGAAATCAGCAATGCCGAGAAGCCATAATAGCAATGGTCAAAACTGCTGTTGCGCAAATACCTGTAGACATCAAGCCTCCTTGAATTTTGAGTTCTTCTTCAGAAATTTGATTCAGATAACTTTCCGAGTCAGAAAATAGTTCGGAACCAACAGGATTTAAGTTGGAAATTGTAATATTAGCCATTTGGAATTTTCTCCTAATTAAATGAATTTGAGGTAGATAAAGTTAAGCTAAATTTCTTAAACTCTCTATTTCAGTTATATAAAGTTCCTTTCCGTAAATCAATAATTTAAACCTGTTTATATAGACATAATTGTTGTAATTATATCTAATTATTAAACGAGTTTTGCGATTCAAATAACTGCCTAAAAAACAAAAAAAGATAGACTTGTCTTTAACAACAAGCCTATGATATTAAAATGCTAAACTAAGTTTTCTAATTATTAGCTTTAAAGCCAACAACTCACTAGGCAGCTGCCGAGAGAAATACTAAAATTCGGCAACCCACCTTGGATGCTGAGTTCGCTTTCAACAAGTTCGCTCAGATAACTTTCAGAGTCTAAAAGTAGTTCTGATCCGACAAGATATAAGTTAGAAATTGTAATGTTAGCCATTGTAAAATAACCTCCGTTTGTGAAGTAATTAAGAATGCGATTGCACTCTTAATATGAATTGAAATCGCGATCGCTTGTTCTCGATTGTGCGATCGATTAACCAACACCGATACTGTCATCTAACTGAATAAAATGCCTTGCTCAATGGCTATAATAACCAGCTACATAGCCAGCTATAAATCCCAGAGCAATAAGGTGTACAAGACCTCCTTGTACAGATAGTTTTGTTTCTGATAATTCCGAAATGAAATCTTCAGAGATATGCAAATCAGAAATCGCAATATTAGACATAATGAAATAATCTCCATTTGGAAATAAATTTTAGTAGAAAACTTTTTGTTCTCCTATTTAATTTATACATTTTAAAATTAGAAAAGACAGATGTAAAATCCATGTTTAATTGTTATAAATAAACTATTTTTGTCTACTGCCTTAAGAATGTAAGTTATATACCTTGTCTAAAAAAAATAACTGCTATATTGGTTTGCGTTATACCAAATAAAAGAATGTTTGCAATAGATAGCTGGTAGGAGATGGGGGTGAGGGAAAGAAGGGTTTGGTTAACCGGATTTGGTATTACTTAAAAAAGTAAAGCGATCGCAATTTCAATAAACATTGGAATTTTAATTAATAAAATCCCCCTAAAGAATATTTAGGGGGCTTGTAGCTAATGAAAAGGCGTTATTTATGAGATATCAGTTTTAAGTTGTAATCAGATCGTTGTAGGTTAAAGTATTAGTCCCTTGTAGTATTGCAAACAGACCGCCATCTCCATATCCAGCATCAGAACCATTTTGGTTGTAGTAGATAGCACCTGTACCCGCACTGTAGGTAATTAGCGCATCGCTGATGGCTGCTTGAGCATTGTTACCGACAACTGCAAAGTCATCGCGCGATAGAGAGTTTAGGTTGAGCATAATTTTGTCAGCACCGGAAGTAAAGTTTTTGATGTAATTTACTTCGTCTCCAGCCGCTTTGAGATTGAAGTAGAAAGTATCAGGACTATCTCCACCAACCAGAACATCGTTTCCAGGGCCGCCTACAAGAAGATCTCGACCAGCACCGCCGATTAGAGTATCATTGCCGCTACCGCCAACAAGCGTATCGTTACCAGCGTCACCAAAGGCATAGAGAGGAGTGCTGGTTTTGCTACCGTTTAGATAGTCGTTACCTTCACCGCCAGAGAATTTGACTAACTTGACATCGGTATTGGATAAGTCGAAGACGGTAAATTTGTCGTCGCCGCCCAAACCTTCGACATCAAACCTTTCAGAAGTATCGACG
>JALOOL010000217.1 GCA_025454425.1 Hydrococcus sp. Prado102
TGGCGATCGCGCTTTAGATCTCAAAAAATTTATTTTTATTAAAGGTTTTTAACTATAGATATATTTAAATAATTAGCAACAATTTGGTTAAGCTTTATCTTACTTTATAACTCTAATTTATATTTTTAATAGTTATGACAGAATCCACAACTTTAGTCATCTGTCCTGGAATACACGAACCTCAACTAACCGATCGCTTTTTACAAGCCTTAAAACAACAAGAAATTCTCCTTAATACGCCATTAATTTTTCCTACTCAAAAGTATCCAGCTTTTTCAGGATTTCACGTCCTACAATTTTTGCAACAAGAGCTTAAAGAAACCAACAAAAATTCTCTTGTTTTCTTAAGTTTTAGTGCTGGCGTAGTTGGCGCGATCGCAGCCGCTTTAGCTTGGCAAGCAAGCGGAGGACGGGTTATCGCTTTTATCGCTCTTGATGGCTGGGGAGTTCCGCTATTAGGAAACTTTCCTATTCATCGCCTCAGTCACGATGAATTTACGCACTGGAGTTCTGCTTTACTCGGAAGCAATGGAGATAGTTTTTATGCCGATCCCCCCGTCGATCATCTAGACTTGTGGCGATCGCCCGATTTCGTAACGGGTTGGACGACAAAAAAAAATGTTGATGGTCAACAGACTCGTCCAACCACGGCTATAGCTTTTTTAACTATGTTATTGCAACGATATTTAGGCGGATTTAGCCCAAACGTTAGCGGTTAGTGCATTTAAATTACGTTGTAACTCATCTCGTCCGTTAAAGCCTTCTATTCGGCGAACGATCTGACCGTTCTCAAATAAAATAATAGTTGGCAGGCTTTTGAGACGATAAGTATTGGCTAATTTGAAGTTTTCATCGGCATTAACTCCCACAACTTTAATCTGTCCGCCTGAGTCCGATTGAGATTTTTGCAGTAACGGAACGATTAAACGGCACAATCCGCACCAAGGTGCCCAAAAATGAACGATAACGGGTTCTGGAGAGTTTAAAACAACGTCAGAAAAGTTTTTTTCATTAACAGACAGCATCATAACCAAAAAGATTTTGTTATCGAGGGATTTAAGTTTTGATATAAATACTTTGAATTATGCTACATCATATTTGGGATCGCGCAACTAAGGGATTTTTGCGAATTGCATTAACTTCATCAAAGTCATACGTTTTTGTCGGCTTATCTTTAAGTTACTCGATTTTTTTGGTCGAAAAAGGGGAATTCCCCCTGATTATTACCTAAAAAACTTCTTACCAATAGACTCTTGCTGTTGCCTGCATCAACCAAGGATGTCCCCACCAAAAAAGCAAGACAAATCCAAGAACGCCAAGATAAGCTGGACGAAGAAATTCCTGCCATTTTAGCGATTGACGACCGTCGATAATCGCAAGAAAAGGAATAACTGAGGTTCTTTGTTTTACTGCGAGAAAAGCTTCGCCATAGCGTTGTTGCAAGCGGCGATCCCCATGCCAAACTGCAAACAAATGGTGAGCGATTAACCCAACCGAAGTCACCAGCATAAAACTCGTTCCAATCCAGAGAGTATGAGCGATACACCAGATAACTTGTCCGACCATTTGGGGATGGCGAGTAACTCGCACGATTCCAGTTTCGTAAAGATAAACTTGCGGTTTTTGAATAGCAGCAACTTCTAGCAAGTTAAACGTCGATGGATAGAGAAAAAGAAAAGAAATTGCCGATAAAATCCAAACTAAAGCTTCGATCCCCGGTAAATTTCGTACTTGCCAAAGCATTGCCCCATCGTAACGATGATTAAAGAAATAAATGATGAGAATTGTTGCCAAAGGGATACTCACTAAAGCAAAAAAGACGCGATAGAGTCTAGCACCAATTTTTTGTTCGCCCCAAGGACGCAATGCAGCAAGACCGCTATGGGCGATCGCAAATCCCAATAGCATTCCTAGCATTATCCAATGACTTGATGTAAGCCAGTTCCTGTCAACCATCGATTAATATCTATGGATAAAATTTGAAGATTTTTTTGTTACGTTTTACTTATTTATTATCCTAAAGTAAATTCGATCCCCTTATTATGCTACTGTCAGGTAAATTATTTCTTAAGAAAGATGTTGCTTTTGAAAACCTTATGGGCTAACAGGATCGAACCAATTGTTCTTCCTAGCACTAACTAGTTAACTTGTCTCGATTGATTAAGATCCAAATTTTTTAAGTTTTTGGTTGTTAGTTGTCTGCTGACTCCTTACATTTAATTTTCTGAAGCTTTATGTCTGACATTCCTTTTACTTTAGATCAACTGCGGATTCTCAAAGCGATCGCCGCTGAGGGAAGTTTTAAAAGAGCCGCAGATACTCTGTATGTTTCCCAACCAGCCGTTAGCCTTCAAGTGCAGAACTTGGAAAAACAATTAAACGTTCCATTGTTCGATCGCGGCGGACGTAAAGCTCAGCTAACTGAAGCAGGCTATCTACTGCTCAGTTATGGAGAGAAAATCATCACCCTTTGCCAAGAAACGTGTCGGGCGATCGAAGATTTGCAAAATCTTCAGGGAGGGACGCTAATCGTCGGCGCTTCTCAAACGACAGGGACTTATTTGCTTCCCCGCATGATCGGAATGTTTCGACAAAAATATCCCGATGTAACGGTTCAACTACAAGTTCACTCGACGCGGCGCACGTCTTGGGGAGTCGCCAACGGACAAGTCGATCTGGCGATTATCGGCGGAGAAGTTCCCCCAGAACTGCAAGAAACGCTCAAAGTCATTCCCTATGCAGAAGACGAATTTGCCTTGATCTTACCCGTTTTTCATCCTCTGGCAAAAGTAGAGACGATTCAAAAAGACGACTTATATAAACTCAAATTTATTACGCTCGATTCTCAATCGACTATTCGTAAAGTTATCGATAAAGTATTAATCCGCCATGACATCGATATCAAGCGATTAAAAGTGGAAATGGAACTTAATACAATTGAAGCCATTAAAAATGCCGTTCAAGCAGGATTGGGGGCTGCTTTTGTCTCGATAACAGCGATTGAAAAAGAATTACAGATGAACGTTCTTCATGCTGCAAGGATTAGAGATGTTGAAGTCAGGCGTATTTTGTCTGTGGTCATCAATCCCAATCGCTACCGTTCTAAAGCAGCAGAAGCGTTTATTCAAGAAGTACTCCCTTCATTTTCTACCCATCCCGAATATCTAACCCTCGAACATTTGTCTGAAGATAGCGATCGCTATAAAGAAGTTACCGTCAATGTTGTCGGAAATCTAGTTTAGATAAATGAGCGAAGGTTCAACTTAAGGTCAGATCGTTTACGATTTGAGTTATAAGCTTTATGCAAAATAAGAGAAGTAATGCTTTTGTTATTTCGCAAATGGCAGATCGTGCATAGTAAGATCGAATCTGGATGAATAACTATAATAGCTGGTAGTGCGAGCGTCCCGCTCGCGAGCAAGATGCTCGCATTACCTAATTATGACCGATTAAACGGATTTGATACGATGGCTCAATTTGCTCAAAAAAGGCAAATGAATGGGAATGACTAACCTTCATGGAAATTCATTGCACGCGTCCTGGTTGTCCTCGCCCTCAGAATTCTTTTAGCGATCTTGACGATCCCCCGACGCTGAAGACAACCCAGCAGAAATATTGTACTAGCTGTGGGATGCCGCTAATTTTGGCAGGGCGTTATCTTCCCCTGCGGTTGTTAGGACAAGGAGGATTTGGGGCAGCCTTTCTCGCTCGCGATCGCTACACGCCTACTATGCGCTATTGTGTTGTCAAGCAGTTTCAACCTGCTGGTAATTTAAACGAGCAACAATTAGAAATCGCACAAAGTTTATTCGAGCGAGAGGCTGCCGTTCTCGAAGATTTAGGCAACAAAAACAAGCAAATTCCCGATTTATATGCGTTTTTTCCTTTGCTGGCTCCCGCTCGTCATGGGAAAAAAGAAGAACAATATTTTTATTTAGTACAACAATTTATCGACGGACAGACATTAGAAGAAGAACTCGCAACCAAAGGTCAATTTTCAGAAGCAGAAGTTCGCGAGGTTTTGTTAGAAATGCTCGATGTTTTGGCATTCGTCCATCACAACAATACGATTCATCGAGATATCAAGCCCTCTAACATTATGCGAGATAAAAATGGGCGCTTGTATTTGCTCGATTTTGGCGCAGTCAAGCAAGTAACAGCCGGAAATTCCCCGTCGGGACGTTCTACGGGAATTTATTCGATGGGATTTGCCCCACCAGAACAAATGTCGGGTTCTCAAGTCTATCCTTCTACAGATTTGTATGCGTTAGCGGCAACTTGTCTCAATTTGTTAACAGGTAAAAAACCCGAACAATTATACGATTCTTTTAATTATTGCTGGAATTGGAGAACTTATGCTCCTCAAACGAGCGATCGCCTAGCAAGCGTTTTCGATCGTATGTTACTACAAACTCCTAAAGATCGCTTTCAATCGGCACAAGAAGTCCTCGACGCACTAAATTCCCCGTCTTTACCGCCTCAGCAAGGAGTTAATACTCAACTGCAACCGCCACCCGTTCGGTTAGGAACTCAAATAGGACAGCAACCCGTCGTTAATCCTCCCCCGACTCCGCCAGTTAAACGCAGGTCTTTTTCGTTGCTGGAATTGTTAGGTGGGGCTGCTTTTACGGGGTTTGAAGGAGTATTGTTTTATATTGCTTTGACTGGCTTACTTCCCTCTCCTGGGGTTAGTATTGGGTTGTTGGGGATGTGTATGGGCGGGATCGTTTTTGCTCTATCTCGCCGCTTTATTGAAGGAAAAGATTTACCCATTTTGGCAGGATTAACTTTTGCGTTGATGTTAATTCCGTTGCTAAGAGGGGAATTGCCGATTTCAACGATCGCGATTTTTGCCGTCTTGGGAGGAGTAGCAGCAGTTGCGATTACAGCCCTTTTTCGCTTGATTTATAAGATTTTATCGCGGTTTTTATAGCGTTTTTTAATTGTAGATGATGTACAGTTTTGGGAATAGGGAGTAGGAAATAGGGAATAGGGGAAAGGCACTCTTGCAATAAAGAATTAGACTTAATGTATACTTTCTTCCTTGTCTCCCTTTCAGTTATCAGTTATCAGTTATCAGTTATCAGTAAGGAGTACATCAGCTAATATTCTCTCTTGTTCCCCTTGTCTTAATACTTTCGACTTTCGACTTTCGACTTTCCCTTTACTCTCCTAATTAGAGGTTGCGATCTTGTCTGTGCGTCCTATTTACTTAGATTGCCAAGCTACAACACCGATGGACAAACGGGTGTTAGATGCCATGTTGCCCTACTTTACCGAACATTTTGGCAATCCGGCCAGCATCACTCACGTCTATGGATGGGAAGCAGAAGCAGCAGTGAAAAGATCTCGCGAAATCCTAGCTGCTGCTATTAATTGCGCTCCCGAAGAAATTATTTTTACTAGCGGCGCTACCGAAGCGAATAATTTAGCTATCAAAGGCGTTGCGGAAGCTTATTTTAGTAAGGGACAGCACATCATTACCCTGCAAACCGAGCATAACGCAGTCCTCGATCCCTGTCATTATTTAGAAAATTTGGGGTTTGAAGTCACTTTTTTACCCGTTCGAGAAGATGGATTAATCGATTTAGAAGCACTCGAAAAAGCTATCCGTCCCGATACGATTTTAGTATCGATTATGGCAGCGAATAATGAAATCGGCGTTTTGCAACCGCTAGCTAAAATCGGAGAAATTTGTCGCCAGCATGAAATCTTATTTCATAGCGATGCAGCACAGGCGATAGGTAAAATTCCCCTCGACGTACAACAAACGAACATCGATTTAATGTCTTTGACCGCACATAAAATTTATGGTCCCAAAGGAATTGGCGCTCTTTACGTTCGCCGCCGCAATCCTAGAGTTAAAATAGCTGCACAGATACACGGCGGAGGACACGAACGGGGAATGCGTTCTGGTACTCTATATACGCCGCAAATTGTCGGATTTGCCAAAGCAGTAGAATTGGGATTAGCCGAACTCGCATCGGAATCGCAACGCCTGCAACAATTGCGCGAGCAACTTTGGCAACAACTCTCTCAAGTAGAAGGGATTCATCTCAACGGTCATCCCACGCAACGCCTCCCAGGGAATCTTAATATCAGCGTAGAAGGGGTCGATGGTTCGGCGTTATTGATCGCTCTACAGCCTGTAGTAGCCCTTTCTTCGGGTTCTGCTTGTTCTTCGACCTCAACGGCTCCCTCGCACGTTCTAACGGCGCTAGGACGCTCAGAATCGCTTGCTTATGCGTCGCTTCGGTTTGGCATAGGCAGATTTACGACGACACAAGAGATAGATATCGTAGCGCAACACGCGATCGCAACTATACAATCTTTGCGTAAAGCTACGGCAAGGGTTTAATAGATAGTTGTCTGGTAGGAATGTTTTATCATAAAAAGTGCGGGCATGATGCGATTGTCTGACCAGCCTTCACAGAAGGAGCGTGTTGATGGATCTATTTACCATTGGTCACTCTAATCACAAGATAGAAACATTTATTTCTCTGCTTCTGAAGCATGGGATAACTGCTCTTGCTGATGTACGTTCACATCCATACAGCCGCTTCTTACCGCACTTCAATCGACTAGCATTAAAAGAAGCTTTAGAAAAAGAAGGCATCCGCTATGTCTTTCTCGGACAGGAACTAGGTGCAAGACCTAGCGATCTTGAATGCTATGTTGATGGAAAAGCAGTTTACGAAAAGATTGCTGTGACTGACGCATTTAACCAAGGACTTCAAAGAGTTCTGAAAGGATTGAATCAATATAAAATCTCTCTTATGTGTGCGGAGAAAGATCCCCTAACTTGCCACAGAGCTATTTTAGTCTGCCAACACCTACGGCACTTTGACTTACAGATTCATCATATTCTAAAAAATGGGGATTTAGAATCTCATGAAGATCTAGAAGAAAGGATGCTGATCGAGCATGGTTTAACAGAATTTGTAGGAACTCATAAACAACCAATTCAACTTTCGCTATTTACTACACAGAATAGCAGTTTGCCGACAAAGGAAAAATGTTTAGAGAAAGCATATAAACTTCAAGGTGAAGAAATTGCTTATGTAGAGAAAAGGAATAATGGTCGCGAACAATCAAGTTAACCTATTTACGATTGGATTTACTCAAAAGAATGCTCAACAGTTTTTTGAGCTTCTTAAAAAAGCTAATGTTAGGCGGGTTATAGATACCCGTCTAAATAACGTATCTCAATTGGCCGGATTTACAAAAAAAGCGGATTTGGATTATTTTCTCAAGACAATCGGTGGGATCGACTATATTCATATTCTGGATCTGGCCCCAACTCAAGATATTCTTGATGAATATAAAAAGAAAAAAGGCGATTGGTCTGTATACGAGCAAAAGTTTTTGAATCTTATGGCTAATCGTCAAATTGAGAAAAAGATTTCTTTAGATTTAATTGATGGTGCTTGCTTACTTTGTAGTGAGGCAAAACCACATTTCTGTCATCGCCGTCTAGTTGCTGAGTATTTGAATAAAAAATTGGGAAACATTAATATATCACACCTTTAAAAAGTGAAAAAATATGTTTCCCTTGAAGAAAATTATTTGTCTTGCTAACTCATGGAAGTTGCAAGAACGTTGTATTGCTGGAATTACTCTCGATAAAGAAAAATGGGTTCGTCCCGTATGCGACACTTTATATACCCAAGATGGAAGAGTTCCAAGAGCGATTCGATTAGTTGAAGGTAGAGAGCCAGAGTTACTGGATATTTTGGAAATTCCCCTTGCCGATACTGGAAATAATTTCGACTTTGAATGTGAAAATCTCTCAGTCCTTACTGGTCAATGGCAATATTTGGGAAAAGCACAACCAGCCGATCTACTCAAGTATTGTGGCGATTTTACACACATACTCCACAATTCGTGGAAATATGTTAATCCTTCCTATTTGCAAGGTCTTCCATTTCATCAACGTCGCACACTCCAACTAGTTCAAGTTGTAAGTTTTTCTGTAGAACAAAAAACAAGTTCTAAAGGGAATACAGAGTGGCGTGGCACTATTCAAGCTTCTAACGGTCAGTGTTTATCAGGAGCAAAGATCGTCGATCCGGTGTTTGTTAAGAAGTTAGAAGCAGGACATCAACCTCAAAATAACTGTTTAATAACTGTAAGTCTCAGCATACCTTGGGCACCTCTTAACTGGGATGGCGAAGTTCCATGTTGGAAGTTAATAGCAGGTGTAATTGAAATTTAGCGTCAAGACTCAAATAGACTTTTCGATCGCCCTACCTTATCAAAATGGTATAAACATTGAAGATAAATTCGATCGCCCTTTCCTATGCAACGTCGCGTTTTCATAAAATACACCAGTTTGGGAGTCACCAGTTCTGTTATTGCAGCTTGTACGCAAAATACCAGTAACACTGGTTCGCCAGGAAGCGAACAACAAAATAACATAAACTTTGGCAAACTAGAGAAAACCTATCTAACGCTCGGTTACGTGGGACTGACCGATGCTGCTCCTCTAATTATTGCAAAAGAGAAAGGCTTTTTCTCGCGCTATGGGTTGACGGTGGGTTTCAGCCGACAAGCGAATTGGCAAGATATCGAAGACGGATTAACGGGAGGACGTTTGGATGGGGCGCAAGCGTCGTATGGAATGCCGATGCAGGCTCAACTAAGATCGAATACTAAGCCGATAGTGGCGTTGATGACATTCAATCTTAACGGATACCTATCTCTATCGCTATTGGTTAGCAGCGATGGGACTCGATCCCGATACGGAAGTCAAATTGACTGAAATTCCCCCTCAACAATTAATTTTTAAGCTACAAGCTGGCAATATCTCTGGTTATTGCGTCGGCGAACCTTGGATTCAGGATGCAGTATTAAAGAAGGCGGGATTTGTTGCTAGTGCGAGTCGAGATATCTGGCGGGGACACCCAGGAAAAGTTTTGGCAACAATGCAAGCATGGATAGAAGATAATCCAACAACTGCAAGAGCATTAGTAGCTGCACTGATAGAAGCTTGTCAATATTGCGATCGCGCTGAAAATCGCGCTGAAATCGCTCAAATCCTCTCTCAGAGCCAATATCTTAATATTACCCCAGATGCGATCGCGCCAGCGTTGAGCGGCAAATATCCTTACTCGCAATTGGATGAGAATAACAACCTCGTCTCGATTCCCGATTTTGAGATTTTCCATTTCCAAGAAACCGATTATCTCAAAAAACCCGATACTGCTAACTATCCCTGGCGATCTCATGCTGTTTGGTTGCTGACTCAGATGATTCGCTGGAATCAAATCGAACAAAAAGAATATCCCAAAGATGCAGATGAAATTCTCAACAAAATTTATCCCGTCGAAATTTATGAAGAAGTTGCTAAAGCCTTAAAAATCGAACTTCCCAAAGACAAGATGAAGAAAGAAGCCGCTACAGCCTTTATCGACAAGCGAGAATTCGATCCGAGTCAACCCATAGCGTATCTCAATCAATTTGAACTTCGAGCATCTAAAGCGCAGTTATTTGCTCTACGATAAATGGCTAATTTAACCAGAATCCGTAGAGACAAAGACTGTTCTACCTTACAAATCTATGAATAATTAATAATTGATTTATGCGATCGCATTTTTTGTACCCATGGCAAACGCGAATTTGCCTTGCATTACATTATTCATGATTTATTTAGACTCGCTCTATAAATTTGCACTTTTTAAAAATTTAATAAAAATCTAAACTTCATAAATATCTTTTTGTGTTAGTAACTCTGAATATGTAAAAAAAACATATTTTTTGTGCATGAAAAGCATCATTCAAAGTTTTTTGTAGCTAAATATACCAAAATACAACTTAAATAGCGCGATTCTGAGAATAGAAATGAGCGAACAAACTCAATCGTTTTTCCTCAGATTGTGCTGTCAGTAAACGGACATTAAGCAATGAAATTAAGAATGCAGAATTTCAAAATGAGCTTTACAAAAATCAAGAGATTGAAAACTTACTAAACTCCTTTTTTGCATTCAAAATTTAAAGAATTTTTGGGAATTAATAAGCGCGATCGCCAGTTAAGACAAACAACATTTTTAGACGTGCGATCGCCACTAAAATTTTCAAATCTAAATTCGTTTGCTTGCTGAAACGCTTCATTAAATCTAGTTCTCTGTTGTTAGTCATTAGCTCTCAAGAAACTAACGATTGTCCCAAAGCCTTAATTTTTGTTATTGCTTGAAATCTTTTCGAGGTAAGTCAAAATGTTAAAAGAAATGTGGTCGCTTCGGGGGAGATATAAAATCCTCCATATGACCTGGTTTGCATTTTTCCTAACGTTTGTAGTGTGGTTTAACTTCGCACCATTTGCCACAACAATCGCCAAAGAATTAGGCTTAACGCCAGAACAAAAAGCGACCTTATTAATATGTAACTTAGCCCTAACAATTCCAGCGCGAATTATTGTTGGAATGATCTTGGATCGCTTTGGGCCTCGCATTACGTTTTCAGGATTATTATTCTTTGCTTTAATTCCTTGTTTGGCAACCGCCGAGGCGCACAACTTCAGCCAACTCGTCATCAGTCGCTTGATGATGGGGATTGTCGGTTCGGGATTTGTCGTTGGCATTCGCATGGTTGCAGAATGGTTTCCCCCGAAAGAAATTGGCATCGCTGAAGGCATATATGGCGGATGGGGTAATTTTGGCGCGTTTGGTGCTGAATTTGCGCTTCCTGCGATCGCAGTCTCAACAGCTTTCTTATCGACAGGTCATTCTAACTGGCGTTTTGCGATCGCCTTAACGGGGATTATTTGTGCAGTTTACGGTGTAATTTACCTCAAAAGCGTCAAAGATACGCCTCCTGGCAAATCTTACCATCGTCCCAAGCGTAGCGGTGCAATGGAAGTAACCAGCGCTAGAAGCTTCTATGCGATGCTGGTGATGAACTTTGGCTTAATTTTTGCCTTGGGATTGTTGGCATGGCGCATGGCACAACCCAAAATTCACTTCCTCAACACCTCCCAAATGTATGTAATTTGGGCAGGTTTGGGCGCATTATATCTGTTTCAATCTTACAAAGCTTGGCAAGTTAACAAAGAAGTTATTACAGGCAAAAAACATTACTCACCTAACGAGCGTTACGAGTTTCGCCAAGTTGCATTACTAGAATTTACTTACGTCACCAATTTTGGTTCGGAATTAGCAGCAGTTTCCATTTTACCAGGATTTTTCGAGCAAACTTTTCACCTGGATCACGTCACGGCAAGTATGATTGCTGCTAGCTATCCTTTCATGAATTTGATCTCTCGTCCTAGCGGCGGATTAATTAGCGATCGCTTGGGTTCTCGCAAGTGGACAATGGTTTTGATTAGTGTCGGCATTGGGGTTGGCTATCTCCTCGCACACAATATTCAAGCAGCTTGGCCCTTGCCATTAGCAGTTGCCGTGACGATGTTTTCAGCCTACTTTGCACAAGCTGGATGCGGTGCAACTTATGGAATCGTCCCTTTAATCAAAAAAGAAATTACCGGACAAATCTCAGGTAACGTCGGCGCTTACGGTAATTTTGGCGGTGTCATTTATCTGACGATTTTCAGTCTGACCAATCCTGCTACCCTCTTTACAACTATGGGAATTGCAGCATTGATTTGTGCGAGTCTGTGTGCATTCTTCCTAAAAGAACCCAAAGGTTCATTTGCAGACCATTACATTGAAGAAGAAGAGGAAGCAGTTGGTGCATTAGAAGCTGACAGAATTATGAGATAGACTTTTTCAGTGACCAGTGACCAGTGACCAGTGACCAGTGACCAGTGACCAGTGACCAATTACTAAGTTGGGTCACTGGTTTTTGATCGTTGGACACTATTAATATCAATAATCTAAAGCTTGCTTCTCTACAATAAGAAAAGGTAGACAAGGAGACAAGGAGGACTCTTGAAGACAAGGAAGAATATTTACTTTGAACTTTGAACTTTGAACTTTGAACTACTAAAGTGAGGCAATCTGCTCAAAAGGATAAAATTCTCGTTGTCGATGACTCTCCAGAAAATTTATGGCTGGTAGAGAGTATTTTACGAGAAGAGGGATATGAAATTGTTTTAGCGCAAGATGGGGTGCAGGCTCTCGATCGCATCAAACAATCTACCTTTCATCTAATTTTGCTAGATGTGATGATGCCTGAAATCGATGGTTTTGAAGTGACCAGACAAATTCGCCAAGAACCTAACCTACCTTATATTCCTATTCTGCTCATTACGGCTCACGAGCAATCGAATGCAGTCAAAGGATTGGATCTTGGGGCAGACGATTTTATTCGCAAACCCGTCGATGTCGATGAATTGCTGGCGCGAGTGCGATCGCTCCTGCGGCTCAAGCATAGCGTCGATCGCCTAGAACACGCAATCCGCGTGCGCGAAGATTATATGTCTTGGCTGACTCACGATCTTCGCATTCCATTGGTTGCAGCAGATCGAATGCTTAATTTATTACAGCAAGAAGCTTTGGGCGAACTTTCTCCTTCTGTGAAAGAAGCGATCGCCACCCTAATTAGTAGCAACCTCAACTTGTTAGGGATGGTTAACAATTTACTCGAAGTTTATCGCTATGAATTCGACCGCAAAGCATTAAGTTTTGTTGAGGTAGATGTCAAAACTTTAGCCGAACAAGTCGTGCGGGAATTAATGCCGCTAGCACAAGAAAAAGGACTTGCTCTCAATTTAGAAGTTACAGACAACGCAATCGCGTCAAGATTCTGCATCCAAGGCGATCGCCTCGAACTTCACCGACTGATGACCAATTTAATCGGCAATGGGATTAAATTCACCGATCGAGGTTCTGTGCGGGTTTGCTTGCGCTTATCTCGAACAAAATTAGATACCGATCGCGACGGGACGAAAGCTTGGATAATATTTGCCGTTCAAGATACTGGTTGTAGTATTTCGTCCCAAGAACAAGAGTTCGTGTTCGATCGCTTTCGGGCAGGAAAACATAAAAAAGCGGGCAGCGGTTTGGGACTTCATTTATCCCGCCAAATCGTTGAAACCCATCAAGGAACGATTACCCTCAAGTCTAAGCCTGGAGTAGGAAGTCTTTTTATTATTCGCTTTCCAGCTATTATTTAAAAAAAAGCCTTGACTGTGTTGTTTTTTGATAAAGATGGCAATACGTTATCATTTGTGTGAGAAACAATAACAGTTTCAGGAATAATAAACAACAACCCTGTAGATTTACTAGGGCGATCGTTAACAGTCCAATTTTATAGAATAACGTAAATAATGACCAATAGCTCTACCAAAACTGTTCCCAGAATCTATAGCTTGCTCAGTATTGGTCAACGAGGAGTCGGCAAGACAGTTTTTCTTGTCGGTAGCTGTATCGAACTTTACACTAACCAATATCAAGATAACGGTCAGCAATTATGGTTTGATTGCGAAGACGCAGAAGTTCAGCAAACCCTCGAAAATATCCTTCGTCAAGTGGCGCAAACGGGTGAATACCCCGCAGCGACCATGAAAATTGCTAACTTTGATTTTACCCTCAAGATGCGCAATATCTGGGGTACGAAAACGCTATGTCAATTCCGTTGGTGGGATCCTCCTGGCGAATCTTGTCAGATTTATAATCCCGCTTTTTTGATGATGGTTTTGAATTCGGATGCTTATTGCTCGTTTATTGATGCTCGTACCCTCGTCGATAGGGCAAAAGACCCCAAGATGCTTTCTCAGTCTTTTGAGCCTGTTAAATCAATTGCTGACATGATCCACAGCAACAATCTACAGCATCCTATTGCTATTGTTTTGACTAAATGCGATCTCGTTCGTTCTCAAGCAACCGATTGGCAGCTTCTTGGGAAGAATCTTCAACCTTTGAAAAATCATCTTAAAAATTTAAAAATTAATTACAAATTTTTCTATTCGTCAATTCCAATTGTTGCAGCAGATGGTATGTCTAACTTAATTACTGCTGACTCAGCCGCTCCCATACTTTGGTTAGTTTCTAAACTTAGAGGTTCGGATAATCTTAGTTTCAATGATGGTCTAATTAATCCAGTCAATTAATTTACCTCAATTTTTAAGAAAAAGCCGATTTATTGTTCAAATATTTTCAGATCGATTGGATCGATCGCCCTCACTCATCATGTCTTTACTTGTCGGTCAAATTATTTATACTAGCTTTCCTGGGGTAGGATTTAAATCGCTTGTCAGTCAACAAGTTCCCTCAGATATTCAACACGCTTTCGTTCAACAAATAGTCTACCAACATTGGGATACTTACAATCCTCCCAAAACTGGGTATCGAGCGATTTATTTATATCAATTTTCAAGCGATCGCACTTTATTTGGCTGGTTTTATAACGAAGGAACAGATGACTTAGGAAGAGCGAATATCCCTTATTGTATTGGCTATTATTTACCAGGTCTTTTGAGTACTGTTAAGCTTGAAAATATTTTGACTTGTTTGGGAATTGGGCCGGTGGCAATCTGCGATCGTCGCCAGCCTCCCACTATTCTAGAAAATATTACCATACCCGATTTTTGTAACTATCAAGGCGTTCGTCAGGGAATTATTATTACCTCAGAAATTCGCAAGCAAACTCACAAAGATCTTTTACAAAAAAAACTGCTAAATTTATTTATCGGAAGTGATGAAAGCGAAAGAATTGCTTCGCTAAACTCTTTAATAGTAACTAATAATTATTCTACCGAGCGGTTAAATGCTTTATCGCCAGTGATATCGGAAACAAATTGGGTTGCACAACAGTCTATGGGTACTTTAAAAATCGAGAAAATTTTACAAGAATTGATGGCTAAACCCATTGGAATTCAGGGAGTTGCTTTAGTTTCAAATGAAGGACAGCCTATTTTTTCTCCTATAGGTATGGATAAAAATAGTACTCTGATTATGGCTGGAAGTATGTTATATCTAGCTAAAAGTACTCAGGACGAATTTAATTGGCAAAGCATTGAAACGATTTCTGTTCGCGCTCAAGAAGGTTATATCATTCTTACTAATTGCAATCGAGATATCTTTTTACTCGTCAAAGCAGGTAAAGCATTGAGCGGTCTTTTAGAAGGTGAAATCAATCGCACCGTCGAGAAATTACAATTAGAATTGCAAACATTTCAAGAAACGTCAATTCCCGATCGCACAGAATCCTTACCGCAATTAGCAGCCGAAGTACTGCCTCGAATTGATGAGGTATTATATGAGTTAAACGCTGAAATTTTGCCGAACAATGACGACGAAATTAGATACAGAGGTCGTCGGACGAACTAGTAAGAAAGTAATTGTAGCGAGATCAGGAAGATAGATCTTTTGAATAAAAAAGCGATCGCAATTTCAATTTTTATTGAGAGCGCGATCGCTTTTTTTAATTTAGAGTGTTATTTAGCTAGCAATTGGTGCTGCTGCTTGACGCATTTGTTCGGACGGATTGTAGTTATCTGTAACAACCTGGGGACAACGCATACAAGCAGCTTTGCCTTCTTGCTGCCACCAACGACAGTCTCGGCGTATGGGACAGGGTGGTAAATCTTCTGCTACTGCGGGTAGCTGTTCGATAATGCGCATTGCTAAACGGCAGTTGCCACCGTCAAAATGCTGACAGCCTTTAGCCATACAAGGTGCCGCAGTCCGAAAAACTTCAGTTGGCGTTACTGGAGCAGACATTGCTATTAGGTCATCTGTAATAGGCAGTGGCTGCTTTAAGTAGTTTACGCGAGGTTCTTCCACCGTCCCGCCAATGACACCAAATACAAAACTCTCAGCGAATTCTGGACGCGCGCTGGGACAAAGGGTTTTTTTAGCCGTATTGAACTCCATGAATCAAATCTCACTTACTAAAAAGAGACGAACTACATAACCTCTGGTTGAGGTATTGGAATACCTCCTGCAACAATTGGTGGATATTTAACGATGATGCCAGCACCTGAAGTCTGTCCGCCTCTGACGGCTGCAATTTCCTCCTCTAATAAATCCGCTCTTTTTATTTTGAGTCCTCCCTTAATAGCTCCAACTTCCTCTTCTAATAAAACCGCCATTTCCTCTGTTTCAAGATCCCAATTGCGTCGTGCTACTGCATTATAAACAGCATCAACAATTAAATCAGAAATCTCAATCTTACCGTTATTTTTTCCTTGCATTTTACTTTCCTCCAAAATTTTTAATGGGGATTAAATTTAGTTACCGAATCGCTCGGTATTTAATTCTATGTTCTCTAACAAAGTATAATTATTCAAGTAAAATCGCTTTTTTTATAGAGCATATATAAAATAATTTTGTCTAAATAATATTTTTATTAAAAATATTGTAATTTGAGCATTTTAAGTAGGCAAACAAAATTGATTACAATTATTTTAATAATCTGTAGGGCGGGCATTGCCCGCCCTACAAAATGTTTTATCCATTCTCTTTAAGTATTTCAGGACTAACAAAACCTTATAATTAGGGCGAGCGATGCCCACTCTACAACATATGTATTGTAAAAAAGTTGATAAGCGCGTAAATCTTATATTTGTGTAACAATTAAGTCTCTAATTTTCAAATTCAAAAATAAACTACTTATGAATCATTAATTATTAATACAGATTCATATCGCTCGATTTGCTGTTGCAGCCAATCAGCAAATAAAGTTGAAAGTATTTTATAGCGTAAAGTTGCATCGAGTTGAGGTTGAACGATTTCTTCTACTAAAATTAGATGAGCGCCTTGTGCAGTAATAATTGGTTTGAGTATTTGTGATGGTGTTGCAGCAAAAATAGCAGCAGAAATTTCTGGTTTTAAATCTTTGCGATGCACTGTTCCTTTGTATCCTCCTTTTCGGCGTAATTCAGTATCTTTAATGTGCTGATGAGCAACATCATAGAAACTAATCTCGCCTTCTTTGATGGCATAGAAAAGTTCGATCGCCAAGTCTTCATCATCCAAAAGAATTTCATACATTACTGCGCCAGCATAATCGAGTTGACGTTCAAAGAAATAGCGTTCGACTTTATCGGCAAATAGATGTTGAGCTAATTTAGCAGAAAGTAAATTGGTGCTAACCATTTTTTCAAAATCATCGAGAGTCATGCCGTGTGTTTCTAACCATTTCCAAGTATCTTCAGCGCTATTAAGTTTATTAACGAGTCGTATTTGGTCTGCTGCTTGCTGAAGTTCTTCGGTTGCTACTTCGATTCCTGCCTCAAAAGCAGCATCAGCAATAATTTTACTTGCTACAATTTGCTCGACAATTTCAGGAATTTTAGAAGTTAGTTTAACGCGATCGAGAATATCTTCTTTGGTAATAACAATCGTTTGGGACATAATAATACTCCTAAATTTATAATTTGGTTAACTGACAAATATTCGATCTGTAGGTTGGGTTGAGCGATAGCGAAACCCAACAAAGTTTGTTAGTAAATATCCTGCCAAAATAAATTAATAATTAAAATTTTTTAGCTTTTACTATTAAATAAATGTTCTTTTTCCATATTTAATCCAAGGTTAGAAGTCTTATGCAGGAGGTTTAGTGTTGGGTTTCGTTCCTCAACCCAACCTACGATTAACAGAGAATTGCTATAACTTCAAACCACCTTTTTGTAACTGTTTAAATGGATCGAGTAGAAAATCAATAATGCGTCGCTGACGAACGATGACTTCTGCTGTCGCTGTTTGTCCGGGTTTCAGCGCAATACATCGATCTGGAGTTGGAATACAAGTTTGTTTGAGTTCAATTTCTAAGTCATAGGTTGTCACTTGTCCTTGGGTCGTGTCCGTTACTTTAGAAGTAGGTGCAATCTGATTTAACTTTCCTTCTACTACGCCATAATCTTGAAAGGGATAAGCATCAAACTTCATCTTGACTGGCATTCCAACTCGCAAAGAACCACTTTCGGTTGTATCCATTTGCGATCGCAACACCAACAACGATCCCTTGGGTGCTATCTCTGCAATTAAATCTCCTGCTTGCAAAACGTCCCCAGCATTTTTGACGGGTAACTGAAATACGATGCCTTCTATAGGTGTTTTAATGACTCGTTGTGTTAGCTGAAATTGCAAAGATTGTATTTGACTTTGACTCTGGGCAATTTCTGCTGTCAGGGTCGTCATTTCGGTTTCGAGGTTCTTTAGTTCGTCTTGACTCTTGAGTAACGCCAACCTCCCCGAATAAGCTAAACTTTGAGAATTTCTCTGTTGTTCTTGCAGTTTCAGTTGCGCTTGTGCAATCTCTGCTTGTGCTTGTTCGATGATGCGCTGGTAGCTACTTTGTTGTTCGTTTAAACGAGATTGTGCTTGTACGATATCAGATTTAGATTGCATCAAGCGTTCGGAGTTTTCTTTCACTAACTGTTCGACTTCCTGGAAGCGGTCTTGCGAAATAACATTGCTTTCCAATGCTTGTTGGTAGCGTTGGTATTTTTCCTGCGACCCTTTTAAAGCAATTTCGGCTAATTTATAAGCAATTTTGTTTTTATCTAGATCTTGTTTTGCTTGGTTGACTTGCGCTTGTTTTTCTTCTTTTTGTAGGAAGTAAGAAATTCTCAGAGATTTGAGGTTTTGTTGTGCTTGCTGGATTTGTGCTTGTTTTTCTAAGTCTTGCGCTTGATTTTGTTGTTCTTGGGTACGAATAGCGGTAATTGACTGATTTTTGAGCAAATCTAACAAAGCGAGTCGATTTTGTTGACCCGATAATTTTTCCTGCTGCTGTTGAAGTTCCCTAATAACTAACTCGGATTCGAGTTCTACTAAACTTTGACCTGCTTTAACTGATTCGCCTTCTTTAACCTTAATATCTGCTACAGTGCCTACAACTGGCGCATCTAGCTTAAAGGTTTTACCTTTGGGTTCGAGTCGTCCTCTGGCGGTTCCAGTTTCATCGACTTTAGATAGCATCGCCCAAGGTAAAATAATTGCCACAAAAATTGCCAAAAAATATAACAATCCTCTCGTCCAAACTTGAGGCAAACTATCGAGTAATTCTTTGGTTAAATCCGACCAATCATCAGTAGTTACAATGGCAGTTGTTTGGATCGTAATATCTTCCCGAACGGATAT
>JALOOL010000218.1 GCA_025454425.1 Hydrococcus sp. Prado102
TGCTAAATAAATGATGCCAGAATTTCCAACGAGTATTGCGTTTGAACCCCTGTCGCCAAACGACAATCCCTAGCGCCCTCAAATCTACCCAACTAGGGAACTTTGCAGGTGCTTTGCACTTGGGTGCCCCTAATTTTAAGAAACAGCGATAAGTCCGGTCTAAAAAAATCTCCGCATCGTACAACGTCCAAAATGCCTCGATATATTCTTTGGCAATATCTTCAATGGGGCGCGTGGGGAGAAAGTTCATCAAAGTGGTTTGATTAATATCTAATTTGCCACCCACGCGCAATCGTCCCTCTTTCTCTAATCGATGCCAAAGGGCAGTATTAGGGAGTGCCTGCAACATTCCAAACATGGCAGTAGGAATGGTTGCTTCTTCAACAAAGCGAATAATACGGGAAGCTGCCCCTTTTTTCTCGCCATCAAAACCAATGATAAATCCTGCCATAGGACGCAATCCCGCACGAATGATATTATCGACTGCATCTGCTAGAGAACTGCGGGTGTTTTGAAACTTTTTGGTTAGTTGCAGGCTATCTTCATCTGGGGTTTCAATCCCTAAAAACACCCCGTTAAAGTTACATTCGACCATCAATTCCATCAATTCTGAGTCGGCGGCTAAATCGATTGATGCTTCGGTATTAAATTGGAAAGGATATTGATGTTCGGCTTGCCAAATTTTTAATTCTCCCAGCAATAACTTGACATTGCGCTTATTGCCAATGAAGTTATCATCGACCATAAAGATGCTTCGCCGCCATCCCAATTCGTAGAGATAATCTAATTCTTTTAATAGTTGGGCAGGGGCTTTAGTACGCGGTTTGCGACCGTAGAGAACGATAATATCGCAGAATTCGCACTGAAAAGGACAGCCTCGCGAAAACTGAACCGACATCGAATCATAAGCGTCTAACTCTAGCAAATCGTAACGAGGGACGGGAGTTATCGTAACGTCGGGTTTTTCTGTAGCGCGGAAAACACCACTGGTTTCGCCTTTTTGTACGGCTTCTACAAACATTGGTAGGGTAATTTCCCCTTCATCTAAAATGAGGAAATCTGCCCCTGCTTTTTCGGGTTCGGAGGGAACGGAAGTAGCATAAGGCCCGCCAACGGCAACTAATTTACCGCGTCGTTTTGCTTCTTTAATTTGCGCTAGTAAATCTTGTTGTTGGACGATCATTGCCGAGAGAATAACGATATCTGCCCATGCCCATTCTTCTTCGGTAACGGGGCGAATATTGCGATCTACTAATTTAAATTCCCATTCTTGCGGCAAGATAGCCGCCACGGTAATCAATCCCAAAGGCGGCAATAAGACTTTGCGATCGACTAATTCGAGAATCTTTTCATACGACCAAAACGTCGGCGGAAATATGGGGTAGATTAATAAGATCCGCAAATTCTTGAACTCCTCACGCAATTTGTTTAATTTTAATCGGTCTTTGGGATTTTGGATTTTCGATTTTGGATTTTGGAAAATCCCCACGGATGAATCCGGGGGCAACTGACCAAATCTCTTTCAATCAACGCGATTTTTAAGATTCTCCTTAAAAAACTCGACTGCGCCATTTATTTAATTTAGCTTCTCCGATCGCAGCATAAAGACGCAATTCAGCAACTTTTGTTTCCAATTGTGCGATCGCGTTTTTCTGTTGTTCGACACTCTGTTGTAGCGATGGTTGAATCTCGCTAGGCGAATGAATTGCTATCTCGGAAGTTCCAGGAGTCGTAGACTGCCATTTACTCAATTGACTGATTCCAATACTCGCCAACGAACTTAATTGGGCTAATTGCGATCGCAATTGTGCGAGAATCTTTTCTTGTTCGTCGTATTGATTCTGTAAATCTTGATAAACTACCGTTTGATAAGTAGACTCGATCGCGATTTCAGGAGTGCTTTGTATCGGCGCTTTTGGTTTGAGTACCTCAGCTAAAAGTTTATTAACATCGGTCATTGCGCCATAACTTCCCACGCCAGAAGGGGGAATTACATTATTTGGTTGATTAGTAATTACGGAACGATTAAGGCGAGAACGATTTCCTGTCGTTAAGTTTTTATCGCTGCTAGAAGCGCCTCGCAACAGTTGAAATAGGTGAGTAAACCCGACGATATTTTTACCCGTTTGGGTTTTATATCCTCGATAGTAAGGAACGGTATATTCGCCAAAAGTATTGATATATTCGTCGCTATCGATGTAAGAATCAATTTCTGCTGTATAGCCACCGCGATCGAGGATTTGGCTATGATAGCTCATTTCTTCGTAGCTTTCGGGAGCGCGACCCAATAAATGTTTAAAATTTAATTCAATAGCTCGATAACGGGGACAATTCTCAAAAAAACGAGAACTATATAATTGCGATCGCGCTATTTGTCGCACGAACTCCCGCAAGCTTATTTCTCCATTGGTAAGGCGAGATTCTGCTACGATAAGACGTTCGCTTTCCATGACATAAGCATTCCCCAATACTTGTCGGTATACTGCCCGAATGATGTTATCTAAATCCTCAAGAGAAGCTCCCCATTTTAACTTTAACGGCTTGGTATCTTCATACAAACCAACGCCTAATTGAGAGGCTTTACCAATCACCGGACTAATGTAATTTCCAATCATTTTTAAAATCCTTAAATTTTCTTTTGTTTTATTCTTATTTTCTCATTCTTTTTTATCTCATTTTCACCCTTATAAAAGCGAGATAAAAGATATTTTTTTGTGCTAAAAAAGAGCGATCGCGATTGCATATTTAATCAGACATCCTCTTAAACTCTTTCATCAAACTTTGTATAAAATCCGCCATATTTTATCCAATATTGTTTGAGTTCGTGATGGGGAGTATGCAAACTTGCTTTTGCTTGGTAGAGTAAAACTTGTCGGTGGTTGCCAATCCAAATTTTTTTAACAGGCTCAACAGAAATCAAAGTTCCACCCAAACTATTAACACACTCTTCAAATCTTTCAACTGACGAATATTCTAAAGTTTCAAAAATGAAAAAGTGCCCCGAACAAATCAGGTGACGACTTCGTATCCAAGCCTGCATTTTTTTACAAGCTACTGGAGGTAGCATAATTGTTCCAACTTCCGATACACTCATCTGACCTGACATTTCAATTTATGAATTTGACACGACAACATTAGGAATTTCATCGGCAAAATTCTCTCTTTTTTCAAATTTCAAAGCTCCCGTAGCAGAACCCCAAACTTGCTCGCGAGTATTAACGTCCATACCTCTATCCCAACTAACAAATGTATTTTCGGTTAATTCCACTTCGCTAATTAAATAAGTTTGACGACCGTCGCGTTCGATAAAACAGCAATTTCCTTCAACATTTCCCCGCAAAATATCGCCTTCTTTCTTAAAAATCATCGAGCAGTTTTCTCGTCTTTGAATGCGATCGCGAGTTATCGTTTTTAAAATATTTAAATCTCGTCCCGCACCTGCATAACAAATAGGATCGATTAAACCATAATTTTCGACATAAATAAAATCTCCTCTATCGACAAAACGATGAATACCTTGACGATAAGGACTCCAAAGATCGTGGTCGTAAACTTGCTCGGAATAAAAGCCAATTCCTCCAAAAAAATCGACGGGTAAAGGACGAAAAAATACGCGAATATGAGCATAATTTTTCGGGTCGCTATCTGCCTGTTTTTTGTTACTAAAATCTCCAGCAATCCAACGAGCGAGAGTTAGCATTAAATCTGACATTCTTCATTCCTCACCCTTTCAAAGAACGAATTTCCGATGAAAAAGAAGCCGTTACTACCCCAGTTCCTTCGCTCGTTTTAATTAGCGATACTCGCAAACGCAAATTAGGAGTCGCAAACCAAATTTTTTCCTCGGCGGTGGCGCGATCGTATTGGGTTTGTAAAATAAAAGTGCCATCTTCGGTAATCGTGTAATTTCCAACAGCAGGAATGGTTTCTGCATACCCTTGGTCGCGAAGCAAGCAACCTTTGTTGGGAGTATTAGAATCTGGGATGGGGACGAGAACCGTCGTTCCTTTAAGAACTTCCTGTTCGTCCCAATCCGATTCGCCTTCCCAACTCATGCGAAAAGGAGAAATCGCCAACTTAGGGTCGATTTGGTAAGATTGGCAAAGATTAACGACTTCTGGATTGTCTTGCGCCAAAGCAACGATATCAATAGTCGAAGTTACTGCTTCAAAATGAGCGAAAGCGAGATGGTGAGCGCTACGTTGCGATCGCCAACGACCGAGAGAAAGTTTAACAAATTTAACAATATCCATTTATCAGTTATCAGTTATCAGTTATCAGTTATCAGTGAAGACGCGATATATCGTGTCTCTACTCGCTCAGATCGCTTTTAATCGATCGTTGCTGACTGATAAATGCGTTAGCCAATCTCAGTAATGCTGAGAATTTTGCCGCCCATTCTGTGAATATTTTGGATTTTTTGAGATAATTGAGCGAAACTGACTTCATAAGTCTCAGTCGATTTTTTGAAGCCAGGAGCGCCAACGGTAGACATAACAATCCGAAAACGCTTATCTGTATTGCTGTGGGTTCCACTTCCTGTAACTACGCTCATTTTAGTTTTTTGGGGGTAGATTACCAACAACAGAAGTCAATGAAACGGTAGGGACAACAATCGAAAAACAGAGAGTAAAAAGTAAAGATAGAGAAGCAATAAATACATCCCTATCCCAAAAAACTATTTAAAATTCAATCAATCTCGGTAATACTGACAATCTTTCCGCCAGAGCGATGAATCCGCTGAATTTGTGGAGTCATCTTAGCACCCGACACGATATACTCTGTATTGCTACTGCGGCGAGGACTATCAAATTTAGACCCTTTGACGACGATTTTAAACGTCTTTTCAGTAGCATCTTTATAAGCGCTGCGACGACCGCCAGTGCTGGGGAGATCGATTTTATTACCGCTATTGGTCGCGATCGCTTCGGTTAAGCGAGAATCTTTAAAAGCACTATCAACGCCTGCATAACCTTGATAAATGGATAGCGTGCGATTATAGCCGATTTGCTTTTGTCCTACCTGACTTTTCGCTCCTCGATAGTAAGGAACGATATTGTCGCCAAACTTCTCTAGATACTCTTGGCTATCGATATAAGAATCGATTTCTGCATCGTAGCCGCCTTCAATACACAGACGAATGTGTTCGGAAATCTCGCTTTGATCTAAAGGCGCACGACCGAGTAAATGTTTGAAGTTTAGCTCGATAAAACGATAGGGCGAGCAAGATTCAAAATAGCGATCGCGATAAAATTCAGATTTGGCAACTGTGCGTACAAATTCGCGTATTGTAATTGTGCCATTACACAACTGCGATTCTGCCGTCACCAGGCGCTCGCTCTCCATAATATGAGGATTGCCTAACACTTGCTTATAAACTGCCCGAATCGCGATATTGATATCGTCGAGACTGCTATTAGGGCGCAGTTCTATTTGAGCATCTAAAACTACAGACATTGTAAATTCTCCTAATTGCTATTATTGGGGAAAGTCGAAAGTCGAAAGTCGAAAGTCGAAAGTCGGAAGTCAGAGGGCAGAAGAAAATGTATTAATTTCTCCCCTACTCCCCCACTCCCCTACTTCCCCTCTCTTCTACTCCCCTACTCCCCATTTCTAATTAACGGGAGTAATGCTGGAAATTACGCCGCCTTGCTTGTGAATGCGCTGATATTCTTGCGAGAGTCGATTGTAAGGAACAAAATAGACTTGATTGCTTCGGCGAAGTTTTGAGATTTTGTTAACGCGATCGAGCGATCTGTAACCAGTCACTTCGATGCGATAAATCTTGCCGTCTTCGCCAGCACCTGCACCTACGCGAGTACGCGCTTCCGAAGGCGTATCCTGGAACGACCAGCCATCGCCTATCGAACCGCCCGAAGGAGGAATAACCGACAGTGGAATGTCTTGAATGACATACTTATTCAAAACAGGCGACTTTCCAGACGTACTTCCCTTGAGGTCGCTGCTAGACGCGCCGCGCAAAAGGGCAAACATATGAGTAAACCCAACCATCGTTTTTCCAGGTTGAGTCTTGTAACCCCGATAATAAGGAACGATATTTTCTCCGTAGGCGCTTTGATACTCGTCGCTATCGATGTACGAGTCAATCTCTGCCTCAAATCCCTCGGTATCCAAGATAGTGCTGTGCCCTCTCATCTCTTCTAAACCGTCGGGAGTGCGACCGAGTAAATGTTTGAAGTTAAGTTCGATAAAACGGTAGCGAGGACAGGTTTCAAAGAAACGCGATCTATAAAGGTCTGATTTAGCAACCGCCCTTACAAATTCGCGCACGCTTAATTCACCGGACTTGAATTGGGATTCAGGTACGGTAGCTCGTTCGCTTTCCATCACGTAGGCATTGCCCAAAATTTGCCGATAGACGGCTTTTATAATGGTTTCGACATCTTCTGTCGAGCTACCAGCTACCCTTTCTAAGGGTGGGGTATCTTCAAATAGAGCAACACCTAATTGGGATGCAGGTCCAAAAGCCATTCAAAAAATCTCCTCAATCGGAATAAAGGTTTTTGGGAAGGTAATTTTTAATTTTTGTTACAAAACTTAACAAGCTCAGCAATAAAAGAACTTCATAGGAAGAATCCCTCAAAATGCCTAACTTGTTGTTTGAAAGTCTCTCTTAGAAAGCTCAAGTCTTAGCGTTGCCAATTTGCCCGAAACGCAGTAAAGCCAAGAATCTGTAAGAGATTTTAACTTTCTACGTTCCGCACAGCCTGACAAACAAACTGTGACTTTTAGTAGATGTTTATACACCTTAACAAGTTTATTTATACAATGCCCGTTGGACTAAGATTATCAAAATTTGTAAACAAAACATATCAATTATGATTATTCGTTCTGAAATGCTTAACGATCTTGCGGGAATTCGAGATGTAATAGAAAAAGCATTCGATCGCCAAGCGGAAGCTAATCTAATCGATGCACTGCGCTATCGGCAAAGCCGATCGCGTAGTGGGACATATTGCTTTTAGTCCTGTTACAGTTGAAAGGGAAAATTTCAGCCTGAAAGCTGTCGGACTCGCTCCAGTTGCTGTTTTAAGCGAATATCGACGACAGGGAATCGGTTCGCAGCTAATAAAAATTGGAATAGAAAAATGTAATAAAGCTGGACAAGTTGCTATTTTTGTGCTAGGCAATCCAGCTTTTTATTCTCGCTTTGGGTTTGTTGCGGCTGCAACTTATGGAATTAAATATGAAGGTGATGTTCCTCCAGAAGCATTTATGGTTAAAGAACTCAGCCGGGGGATATTGGCGAATTGCCCAGTAATAGCCCATTATCAGCCGGATTTCCAAGCTTGTTAATGCTTAATTTACTATCCGACTTCTTAACTTTGTTATGTCAAATTGCAAATTAAAGGTTACAACAGTAGATAGCAATCCTAAGTGAAATCTCGGAGATGGTTAGAAGTGCAGCTAAAAAACTTTCACTCACTAATCAATTTCGCGAATTGCCTTGGATTGTTTCAAGTACGTATCCATCAATCTGTAGCTATGAAATCACTAAAAAGTTCGCTTCCTCAAGCTAAAGTTGCAGTATCTTTGCTCAAAGCAACCAGTTTCCCCTTAAGTATAGGCATTTTACTGCTATCAACCAGCCAAAGCACTTTAGCTTCACCAGCGCCCAACTATGATGCTAACCCTTTAGAATCGGCAATTCAACTCGTTAGCGAAGAAATAGAACGATTGCCCTCCGGGCAGCAGCAAAGCCGATCGCGAGAAAACCGAGACGAAAGCGATCGCCCGCGCCGCGACGTTCCCGATGTTATTATCGATGACGATGGGACGCGATCGGAAGAAGAAACTTCCAGCGATCCTGACTCGGAAGAAGCAACCTCAACTTCTGCAAGTACTGAACCTCGCTTTACTTGCGAGTTAAATAATGGCGAATATACCGTCATGTACCACCCAGAAAGTCGTCCGGGAGAAGCTTACGCTTGGGCGATTCCGCGTCAAATGGGCGGCGGATGGTCGGCGCAACGTCGTTGTACTGAAATTAGTCGTCGTCTGGAATCTTATCGACCGGACGGATTGCAAGAGATGAGTACGGCAGTAGAAAATAATTACAATACTGTCTGCGTAACTACTCAAAGAGATTCAAGCTGTCGCATTGTCTTTACCGTACCAAACGGTCAAGATCCAGTTGGTACGCGCGATCGCGTTTTCCAAAATCTCACCGTTGCTGACACCGGCGAACAAACGCAGGGAGTTAATACTTTTGTGAGTAATGGTCGCTCAAATTCAGGTGTCGGTCAACTCGGTCAAATTGGCAATCTCGGACAACTCGGTCAAATCTTGAACCAAAGTTTATCAAGTATAGCAACGGGTTCTCAATCGTCCAATGCTATCAATTTACGTCCTTTCCTCGACCCTGCTGATGGCGGAACGGGAACCAAATTGCAAGGCAGTCCGTTTAAAAATACTAACTCTAGTTCGGTACGCCTAAAACCAGAAAACTTCCGTTAAATTTGGGGATTGGGGATTTTATCAGTGACCAATGACCAGGGAGACAAGGTAGACAAGGTGGACAAGGGAGACTTGGGGGAAAAATAGATAAAAGTTTCTTTACACTTTCCCCTTTACCCTTTTCCGCCTGCGAAGCCAGTTCCCAATCACTAGTCCCCAATCACCAATCCCAACATTACAATTTATTGCTTTGTTAGCGAGAAATGAGACGGCGATCGCTAGCATCTTCTATCCTCTGAAAAGTTTTAATCTTCGTGTAATTGCTTATGTTTGTGCCGTTTCGCGAGTTTTTAGAGAAAGAATTTGGCAATCGCTTCGATTTATCTCGTCGTGCTATCCCGTCAGGATTAGATTATCTAGTTAGCGATCGCGGCAGATGTCCGGCTACAATTCAGAGTTGGTGTTATGAATGTCGCGAACTGAGAAAAATCCGCTACACTTACATCAATGCAGGCGAAACCGCTCAAATCTTTAATAGCGTCATTTATCCTAGTTACCATTACGATTTACCTTTATTAGGGATCGATTTCTTAGCGTTTGGTCAGAAAAAGATTTTAGTAGTTTTAGATTTTCAACCACTCTTTCGCGATCGCAATTATATCGATAAATATATCGAACCCATGCGTTCTATACGGGATAAATACAACGACTTAGCGCAAGACTTAGAAATGAAATTTTATGATGCAAATCAATATTTTTCTAAGTATTTATTGTTTGCAAAAACTGATTCAGAAACTGTAGTCAATAGATTATTTCCGGCTTACAAAGAATATATTAGCCTTTATTTACAACTTTTAGAAAAGGCAACGCCTTCAAGCGATCCAGAAGATATGCAACGCATTGTTAAAGCACAAAAAGATTACGACCAATATAGCGCCGATCGCGACCCTGCTTCTGGTTTATTTAGCAGTTATTTTGGACACGAATGGTCAGAACGTTTCTTATATGAATTCTTATTTGAAGATGCCGTTCCTTTAGCAACTTCAACCGCTAAACGATAACAATTCTTTTTTCAAGTTCGCAATTCCAATGACTTTATATCAGCCTTTTTTAGATTACGCGATCGCCCTTCTAAAAGAACGGCTAGAACTCTCTCCCTATCCCATTCCAGAAGGATTTGAACGCAAAGAAGGCACAATGGGAAAGGGAAAGAAACAAGAAGAAGTCGTTACCACTAGCTATGGATTTCAATCTCCCAAATTGCGGCAAATTCGAGCCGCACACGTTCGAGGAGGAGATTCGCTACAAGTTCTTAACTTCGTTATTTTTCCGCAGCCAACCTATGATTTGCCTTTTTTTGGGGCAGATTTAGTCACTTTACCAGGAGGACATTTAATCGCCTTGGATATGCAGCCGCTCTTTCACGATGCTGCTTATCAGCAAAAATATAGCGAACCCATCTTACCCATTTTTAGAGTTTATCAACAACACTTACCTTGGGGCGGCGATTTTCCAGAAGAGGCTAAACCTTTCTTTTCCCCAGCTTTTTTGTGGACTCGTCCGCAAGAGACAGAAGTGGTCGAAACACGAGTCCTAGAAGCATTTAAGGATTATTTGCAAGCATATCTAAATTTTGTCGAGAAAGCGGAACCCATTACTAACACTCAAAGACTAGAAGAGATTTTGCAAGCTCAACGAAGCTATATTCATTATCGTGCCGAAAAAGATCCTGCACGGGGAATGTTTACGCGATTATACGGTGCAGAGTGGACAGAAGAATATATTCACGGTTTTTTGTTCGATTTAGAGAGAAAATTGAATTAAGTGAATGGTGAACGAGTCCGCGTCAGTCCCCATCCTCAGCGCTAGCGGGATGGGGAAGGATAGCGGGGGAATCTAGCGGCTCAACGCCGCGTGGATTCCCAATCAAA
>JALOOL010000525.1 GCA_025454425.1 Hydrococcus sp. Prado102
AGATGTATTTTTATATTCTTCGCAAATTGCCTTAATTTTCACCCATTTATATTGCTCCCACGGTTTAGCCTGCATCACGGGTAATTGCCATTTAACCATTTCTGCTCGCCAATAATCTTGGGATGCGGCAACTTGAACGATCTCAAAATTCGGTAAAATTAGCGCAGTCAATCGTCCACCATGACAGGCTCCCGTGTCGATACCATAAATTTTATTAGTAGTAATTAATGGATCTGTCCCCACCACATGATGACCGAAGATTATCGGTTTTCTACCAGTATATAATTGATGCCAATAAGTCTGACCATACTGTTTTTCTAAGTATTTTTCCCCAGCAGTACAACCACATAAAACTTCTTGGCGTTGAAGTTCGATCTCAATATCATTTTCCACGGCGGCATGGACTAAAATGGCCTCTTCTGTTTCATAATAGTAAGGCAAAAGATCGATCCAGGCTAAAAATTCCGGATAGCGATCGCCAAATTGAAGTTTCACGATTTCTTGAGAATATGAAAGAGTCTGGCGTAAATGCTTGCGTTCGTGATTGCCCATTAATACGATCGTATTCGGACGATTTTTGAGAAAATCGTAAACTTTCACCGAGTCAGATCCGCGATCGACAATATCTCCTAAAGAAATCAACCAATCTGCTGCTGTTAATTCTATCTTATTTAATAATTGAGTTAACTCATCATAACAGCCATGAATATCACCAATTACAATTGTTCGCATCATTCGACCTCAAATCGATACTTAATATTTAGGTAGTAGATATTTTTTCAATCAAAACAGCAGATATTACCGTTAATCATGGCTGTTTTGGGAATGTCAGCACATTTCGCAATTAATAGGTACCTTGAAAATGCCGATCCATTTTCTCCCGATCGTAGTCAAGTAAATAATGGTTGTATTTCTGGTAAAGTTGAGCTAAGAAATTGCGATCGTTGCCCACTACATCCATACCGCGATCGTCATAGGGAAAGACAATTAAACCGCTTCTAAAAACCTACTCAAATCTACTCACAGGTGATTTGAGAATGAAAAGTCCACGGTATAACTTTTAGTCAATCTCTATTAGTGCTTACGCTTGCCTAATGTTCGACCTTAGGGCTCAACATTAGGCTTGACCAACAGACTCCAGTTAGAAACACTATAGTAGTCGTGACGACGATTAATTAAAGCGGATTGACTGATTAATTTATTCAATTGGGATAACACGCTCCATACGTGCTTTCTACAGTTCACCTGTAGATAGGCGGACACGGGGCGCGGTAATCGTTCAGACAAATTCATGCCTCTTCTGGCAATAGCTAAAGCAGCGGCAATATCAGAAGATAGTCCATACATCCGAGCGTACTTAACCAAGCCAATTAAACTTGTATATGCTGGATTTCGCTTAATTAGAGAGATACCACGGTTAGATAAAATCGATTCTAACAACTCATAAAAACGTGCATAACTCCATTGAGATAACATCCGTGCATATTTTCTACCTCGCTCTCGTAATAGAGATTTCTTACTTTGAAAATCTAGCTTTTCGCAAACAACTGGGCAGGCATAAGTACTTGCTAAAACAGCTAGTTGGAGACAAGCATCAACAATTTGTGCATCTTGTTTGCCACTAGGCAAACCCATTTGCCAAGGAATAGAGCCAGAAGCTTTAAGATTGCCATCACTATTTATATACGCCCACCCAACTGACCCTGGATTCATGTCGATACCGATACAGCCATATTCAATTGGTCTACTAACTTTATTAACGGTTGCGGGAGTAAATTGTACCGCCACAACCCACCGCCCATCTCGACGATAAAAGTGCCATGTTTTAGCACCTTGTTCTGGCAATCGGTTAATATTCCGCTCGAAGTTACCAATGTTAGAACTAACAGTTTTACCGAAGGAATCTTCCAAGCAATAAGGAACTCTCATTGTTAATGTATTTCCATCCCACTGACAGGCTTGGTTTCCGTAACTCTCGTCTTTGGAACCAACAATAAATACCTCTTCCAGCGGTACTTTAACTCTAATCGGAGCTAACTTGAGGTGTTGGATGCGTAGACCGAGAGTGTGTATATACCTTTGCTTGTGGTGGATTTTAAACCACTCACGCTGCCAGTTGGTGCTTCGCTCTGATAAGCTAGTTGAGAGGGGAAAGTTACAACCAGTTCGAGCATGAACCCAGTCTTTTTTAGCGTAAAACTTTTGTCCGAGCTTGAGTTTTTTAGTTGCTTTATTCACCCAGTTTTTAGCAGAATGTAGTTTCTCTTCTAGCTGTTTAATATGGTTTCTTCTGCATTCTTTGGCACTATCAACCTTACCTTGAGCTAGGGCAATAATTCCACCAGCTTGACGCTTGTTAATTTGATATTTACCTTGTAAATGAGTATTCCATTTGCTTTTGTCAAATTTGCTCCCACTGGTAACAACTAATAAATAATCTACTGTTTCACGGACGGCACTACGAGATATTTTGCTATACGCTCTGAGCAACATTTCAAGCTTCGTAACACCGATGGAATTTAGTTCCTCAATCGGTGTAGGTAAACCTTTGCAATAAGTTAATGTTG
Organism: Hydrococcus sp. Prado102; assembly: GCA_025454425.1. Taxonomy (GTDB): domain Bacteria; phylum Cyanobacteriota; class Cyanobacteriia; order Cyanobacteriales; family Microcystaceae; genus Hydrococcus. Next base: position 2,568 of record JALOOL010000525.1, read on the forward strand.
TCATATCTTTTTGGCTACCTCTTTCAATTCTTCTACTATCTTCTTATTCTTATGAGAGCGACTTCCATACAACCGCGCTGAGAAAACAGTAATAATCTCTAATACGTCCGTTGCCAAGTCTTCTTCATAACTACTGTCTTCTGTTCGATTAATAATAACTACT
>JALOOL010000526.1 GCA_025454425.1 Hydrococcus sp. Prado102
ATAAAAAAGATAATTAGCGGTAAAGCCGATCGCCAATTGTATTGATTTTTGGCTCTAAATAGTCCTTTAGGCGTTACTTTAAATCCTTGTCCGAAAGGATTAAACATGACTTTGACAACTGTAACAAATAAAGGAAAACACGATACGACTGCATAAACATCAGATAAAATAATCGATCGCGATCGCTGATTCAACCAAGCAAAAGTCGTTAGCTGTAATAAATAATAAGGGAAGAATAAATAAATTGTTTCCGGTAAAGTAATCGCTAAAGGTTCAATTCCCAAGAAACTATAGGCGATAGGAATTATGATAAAAAATAAGCGAGGAAGAATCGAAAACCAAGTAATAAATCCTTCTAAATGCGCTAATCTTTGACGCAACCGCAGTCCTGGTATGACAAAAGGATTAGAATCGATAAATAATCCTTGTAGCGTCCCTCGTGCCCAACGCAATCTTTGAAGAATGTGAGCAGACATACTTTCTGCTGCTAATCCCGCACTCAAGGTTTCGTTTAAATAAACCGCTTCATAACCTTTAGCAGACAGACGAATTCCTGTATAGTAATCTTCGCTAATTGAATCCGTTACAAAACCACCAACTTCTTGAAGCGCGCTACGTCTCATCATAAAAGAAGTGCCCGAACAAACGACGCTACCCGCACCATCTTTTATCGGTTGAACGTGTCGATAAAAAATATCTTCTTCTGAAGGAATAATCTTAGCTATTCCTAAATTTCTAGCAATGGGATCGTCATTATAAAAAGTTTGTGGCGTTTGTACCAAGGCAATTTTTTCTTTTTGAAAAAAGCCTACTACGCGCAACAAAAAGTTTTTTGTTGGGATAAAATCGGCATCGAAAACCGCAATCAATTCTCCCTGAGTTTTGCTTAAGGCATGATTTAAATTTCCTGCTTTTGCAGAACGATTATCGGCTCTTGAAAAATAATAACAGCCTAATTCTCTAGCTAATCGTTTAATTTCTGGTCTTCTTGTATCGTCTAATAAATAAACTTTTTTATAAGGATAATCGATGGCTTGACAGCCAATAACCGTTCGGCGTAAAACAAACTCAGGTTCGTTAAAAGTTGGAATTAAAATATCAACGGATGGGGTATACTTTCCTTCGATTACTGCTTGACTGTAGCGATCTGCTTCGCGGCTGCGATCTTTGGTTCCTAACATTAAATATAACTGGATAGAACCCCCGGCAATCACGATCGCTTCCATGAACAGTAATAGCAAGCTAAAAATGCCATCGAGAGGATTAGAAAGATTGAGCGAAGACAAAACTCGCCATAAAAGATATCGAATTGTTAACGCTAGTAAAATTCCAATAACGATCGTCCGCGACCAAACTTTAGGTTGAGGCGATAACTTGATAATGGTATAAACAATGCCAAAAAGAATAACTGTTGGTAAAAAAAGAAGATATTGGTTGCTGACTTCAGGGACTGCTATCCAGAATGGAGGATTTTGTTGCCAAAAATCTATACGAGAGAAAAACTCTGTGACTGAGTTTTTTTCAAGAAACCAAGCAGTTGCGATCGCGCAAAAACATCCTAAAATCCCCAAAACGACCAAGGTAGCCGGACGCAGGGGAAAAATTGAAGTAGAAGGGAATTTAATTGAGAGTTTTTGATTAGAATCAGCTACAGATTTGGAGGTTTCCATATTAACCAATAAAAAGACAATTGGCGGTTAGAAATTGGCGGTTAGGGATTGGTGACTGGGGATTGGTGACTGGTAAATTGGGAAATTTACTAGTTTCTAATCTATAATTCCCAATCCCTAATTACCGATCGCCCTTCATCAGTTTTGAGACTTCTGACGTAGCATTATCATTAGTTAGATCGTAACTGGTGCTATTTTACACTTCTTAATCGAAAAATCGGGTAAGAAATAGCTTCTACCCTAATTACGAGTCATTTATAGATTTAGATTTCTCAAATCAGTCTCAACATCTGCCAGGAAATCAATTTTCCGGTAGATTACGCAACGAATGAAACAGCCCTGACCCTTAACGCGACTACCTTCTCTAAATAATACTGACATTTTCATCGGTGTTTAAGTAAATGGTCATAATTATGATGTCAGCCTAATTAAACATCATCTTTTAGACGAACAAAATACTTGTAGGGGCGAACAGCCGTTCGCCCCTACAGATTTTAATTAGGATTGAACCAGGTATTTAAATCAGATAAGCGATGGTTACGCCTGCACCGCCTTCATTTTGAGGTGCAATCTCAAAGCGTTCCACTTGAGGATGCTGTTGCAAAAATTCATGAATGCCTTGCCGCAAGCGTCCCGTGCCTTTACCGTGAATAACCCACAACACCCCCGACTCAGTTGCTTTAGAAATTGCTTTCTCCAAGTCAACTTCTGCCTCAGCGACGCGACTTCCTCTAATATCGACAGTATTTTGGGAGGTGCGCACGGTAACGGCAGGTTTTGGCGTAGTAGCTTGAGGCGGTGGCGGTGGAGTTGCTTTCGGTTTAGCAGGCATTTCGACCTTTTTCCCATCCAAAGACTCGATTTCTGTTAGCGCAACGGTCATTTTCATCAACCCAAAACGAACTGTTACTTCTCCTTCTTCTGGTTCGATATTCAGCACTTCTGCTGTTTGTCCTATATTGGGAAGTTTAATTTTCTCGCCGACTTTTTGGTGTCACCGCCAACTGAAGATTTCTGGGCAAATTCGGGAACTGCATGGACGCCGGTCATATCTTCACA
>JALOOL010000219.1 GCA_025454425.1 Hydrococcus sp. Prado102
TTTTATTAGCGCATACGAAAGACAATCGAGATATTTTATTTGATTTTTTTTGTCAAACGCCTCGTCACAAGAAACCAAATGAAGAACTCGATTTTTATCAAGTTGATGTTAATTTTGGCGATGCCATTCAAGCTTTTCATATCGGTTTGGGTTCGATCGCTACTCCTGGCAATTTAACGGGTTTTTGGGAAGTTCATCAAAAATTGGGAAAACTGCCTTTTGAAGTTGTTGCTCAACCCGCGATCGATTGTGCCCAAAATGGTTTTTTAGTCAGCAACTTTAATAGTTTTACCTTTAAAATTCTCGAACCAATCTTGACAAAATACGCAGAATCTCGTCAAATTTATGCCCCAAAAGGCGAATTATTAACGGCGGGAAAAATCTGTTATATGAAAAATTTTGCCGCAACGCTCTCTGAATTGGTGCGGTATGGCATTAAAACTTTTTATAAAGGAGATATTGGCGAGCAATTAGTTCAAGACTTATCAAAAGGCGGATATTTAACCCTAGACGATTTAAAAAATTATCGAGTCATGACTAGGAAACCTTTAAAAATTAATTATCGCGGCTATGAAATTCTTACCAATCCTCCGCCAAGTTCGGGGGGAATGCTGATTGCTTTTGCCTTAAAAATTTTAGAAAGTCTAAATTTAAAAGAAATCGAGTTTGGCAGTCGCCAACACTTACAAATCCTTGCCCAAGTCATGTGTCTGACCAATCAAGCAAGAAAAAAAGATTACGATAATTATATTTATCAAGAAGAAATTTTTAGACAATTTTTAAACGAACAATATTTAGAAACTTATCGCTCTCAATTAAATTCTACTATAAATAAATGGGGCAGTACTACTCATATTAGCGTCCTCGATTCCGAAGGCAATGCAGCTAGCGTTACGATTTCTAATGGAGAAGGATCGTCATATATCATCCCAGGAACGGGAATCATGCTTAATAATATGCTAGGAGAAGCCGATTTAAATCCACTAGGCTTTCATCGATGGGAATGCGATCGCCGCATTTCTTCAATGATGTCGCCGACGATTGTTTTACGAGAAGGAACCCCCGAATTAGTTTTGGGGTCTGGCGGGTCGAATAGAATTAGAACGGCAATTTTACAAGTGATTTCTAATCTATTGGATTTCGATTTATCAATCGAAGAAGCCGTAGCAAGTCCTAGAGTTCATTGGGAAAACGATATCTTTAACATCGAACCTATTTTCCAACCGGAAATCATCGAACAATTGCGGCTTCCCCAAGCAACTCAAGTAGTATTATGGCAAGAGCAAAATATGTTTTTTGGTGGCGTTCATGCAGTCAGAAAAACCGCTAGCGGAGAAATCGAAGGTAGCGGCGATCCCCGACGAGAAGGAATCGCGATTTTTTAACCAAAAGTACAATCGATCGCAAACCAAGCTCTTGAAATTTCGATCGATTCCAGATTAAATAAGCTTGAAGTTATCGAACGAGACTGTTTGAATATTTTTAGACTTTCTTAGCAATTGCCCTTTAAAACCAATCTTCAAATCGAGACTTATGCTAACCCCTCGTTATTTAGTAACAATAAGTGTCAGTGCAGTAATGACCCTCGCTTGGGGTGTTTCAGCGACAGCACAAACAACATCGCCACCGCGTTCTAAATTTGAGAAATTAACTCAAGTTCAACATCGCAACAATAATATCTCGCAGACTCAAGAACAACAATCGCCGCCAGCACCCGAAACAGTACCCCAGTTAGAGGAAAACCAACCTTCTGCACCTACAACGCCCCAACAGAACCAACAATCGCCGCCAGCATCCGAAACAGTACCCCAGTTAGAACGGGTAGAACCCCCGCAACCAGATTCTTCCAAAAACGAACCCGCCCCAGAAAATCTCAATCCAAATGCCAATCCGCTGCTATTTCCAACTAAACCCGAAGAAGTAGAAATCGATATAACCGAGCCAATCAGCCTCAATCAAGCCGTCGAACTAGCACTTCGCAACAACAAAGATCTTCAATCAGCCAGAATTACGCTAGAACGTCGGCAGGCAGAGCTAGACGAAGCGCGAAGCTTACTATATCCCAATTTAAGCACTCAAGTCCAATTCGATCGCGACTCTTCTATCCAAGGCGATCGCCAAAATCAAGAAATAGATCGAGAAAATGAACGAATACGCCAGCAAAGAGCAGCAGATCCCGCAGGATTTGATAGTACAAATCAATTCAGGCAACAGTTAGGTCTTGCGCCGATAGGTGAAACTTCTCTAGCAACCGAAGAAAGCACGAACTTCAGCGGTAACTTAGAACTGAGCTACAACATCTATACCGGAGGACGTAGAGGCGCACAAATCGAACGAGCCGAACGATTCCGTCGTCAGAGCGAGTTAGATGTAGAACGTCTCGCCGAACAAACGCGCTTTGAGGCAACTGACCGATACTATCGCTTGCAAAACGCCGACGCTCAAGTGGCGATCGCACAAGCGGCCGTCGAAGATGCCTCCCAAAGTTTGCGCGATGCTCAACTCCTCGAACAAGCAGGTTTAGGAACGCGATTCGATACGTTGCGTTCTGAAGTAGACCTGGCGAGAGCCAACCAAGACTTGACCAGTGCTATCTCGCAACAGCGAATAGCCAGACGGCAGCTAGCAGAAACCCTAAGCGTAGCCCAAGAAGTAGAACTAACGGCAGCCGATGAAATTCAAGAAGCAGGTCGATGGCCCCTATCTCTAGAAGAAAGCATTGTCTTGGCATATAAAAATCGTGCGGAGTTAGAGCAACGGCTAATTCAACGAGAAATTGGGCAACAAGATCGCGTTATCGCACTAGCGGACATCAAACCACAGGTTGATTTCTTTGCTCAATATAATTTTGCCAACAATTTCGATGATAGTCTCAATATTGCGGATGGCTATACGTTTGGAGCCAGAATGCGCTGGACGCTTTTTGACGGTGGGAGTGCTTTTGCTAGAGCAAGACAGGCAGATAGAAATGTCGAGCAGGCAGATACTGATTTTGCCAGAGATCGTAACGAAGTTCGCCTACAGGTAGAAGAAGGTTACTACAACCTTACCGCCAACCAAGAGAATATCGAAACAACGCGACTCAATGTACAACGCGCTGAAGAATCTTTGCGACTGGCTCGCTTGCGTTTCCAAGCTGGGGTTGGCACCCAAACGGATGTAATTAACTCTCAACGAGATCTGACTGAGGCTCGCAGCCAATTTTTACAAGCCATTATTGGCTATAATCAATCGCTCAATTCTTTGCAGAGAGCAGTTAGCAATTTACCAGACAATCGACTATTTGAGTCGCCTTAATGGTGGTGTGGGGAGTCTTTTTAGGGATGTAGTATTTGATGTCTCTCAACTGGCTTCCCTTTGTAGCACTAATCCTCTCATCCAAAATCCTCTCATCCAAAATCGAATGACTTTACAATTACGAGTCTACGTTCCCGACCATCCCTTGATTAAACACTGGTTAGCGATCGCGCGCGATGAAAATACGCCATCAGTTTTGTTTAAAACCTCAATGACAGAATTGGGAAGGTGGTTGACTTATGAAGCTGCTCGCCATTGGTTGCCAACTATCGATATGACCATCCAAACGCCACTCGCTCAATGTCCGGCAACGCTGGTCAACCCAACCGTTCCTATGGCAGTTATTCCCATTCTCCGCGCTGGACTGGCCTTGTTAGATGGCGCGCAAACCTTGCTTCCCTTAGCTTCGACTTATCATCTAGGCGTTGTTCGCAACGAAGAAACCCTCGAACCGAGTTGTTATTTAAACAAACTACCAGAACAATTTACGCCCCAAACGCGAATTTTAATTTTAGATCCGATGTTAGCGACTGGGGGTTCGGTAATGTGCGCCATGGCGCACATTACCAGTCGAGGCGGAGATCCGGCATTGACTCAGATTGTCTCGGTTGTCGCCGCACCTCCCGCTCTGCGATTATTAAGCGAAAAATATCCTAGCTTGAATATTTATACGGCTATCATTGATGAAGGACTAAATAGTAAAGGGTATATCGTACCTGGATTAGGAGATGCAGGCGATCGCGCTTTTGGAACTTAAGCGATCGTTTCTTGATATTCAGCATAAGGATTAGGAATTATGAGTCAGCGCGATGGTTTTGCAGGAGGATTTTTTTTGGGAGCGATTGTTGGCGGCGTTGTTGGGGGCGTAATGGGAGCAGTTATTGCCACTCGTCGGCAAGGACAAGAAACTGAAGAAGACGATCTTTCTCTGCTTTCGTCAGGCAAAGGCGCTAAATTCGAGCCAGAAGAAACGATGGAAAAGGCACGTCGCCGTTTAGAAGATAAAATTGCTCAACTCAACTTGGCGATCGATGATGTTCGTCAGCAGCTTGGAGCAGTTAACGGTAATGCTTCTGAAGACGAACTACTTTAATTAGTAATCAGTAATCAGTACGGATAATTAATAACTAATTTAAAAATCGAGTTATAGCAGATCCGTAAAACCGAACCGAACTATTGAGTATTCCCCTCCCAACGGCAACCGCGATCGCTAGATAAAATAAAAGCAAGCTGTCAGAGCTTCGCAAGATTTATTTTACTTGTGCGATTCTTTTGGCTTCCCTAAAGGAGGGCAGTTTTTGTGAATCAATTTAAAACCGTTGCTTTACTAGGATTACTCAGTGCTTTACTGATTAGTGCCAGTTATTGGCTCATTGGAGGTTGGACGGGTGCTGTTATCGGCGTTGGCTTAGCTGCCGTCACCAACCTCGGTTCTTGGTTCTATTCCGATAAAATTGCTCTGGCGGCTTATGGAGCGCAGCCTGTGACTCGCGATCGCGCACCAAAGCTATACGATATGGTCAAACGTCTCAGCGATCGCGCCTCGTTGCCCATGCCAGGAGTTTATATCGTTCCAACTCAGGCAGCCAATGCTTTTGCCACCGGACGCGACCCCGAACACGCCGCAGTAGCCGTAACCGAAGGAATTTTAAAGTTATTGCCAGAAGACGAGCTAGAAGCCGTCATCGCTCACGAACTCAGTCACGTCCGCAATCGCGACACCTTAACTCAAGCGGTTGCTGCGACTGTTGCAGGGGCTATTTCTTTCCTCGCCCAAATGGTCAGTTATATGATGTGGTTTGGTGGCGGCTCCAGAGATGACCGAGGTAGCCCAAATCCCCTAGCATTAATGCTAACGATGATTTTAGCGCCGATCGCGGCAACCGTTATTCAACTCGCTATCTCCCGCACCAGAGAATTTGAAGCCGATGCTGGTGCGGCTCGTTTGACTCGAAATCCTAAAGCTCTCGCTCGTGCCCTACAACGATTGGAAAGTTTGGGCAGACAGCTTCCTCTAGATAGCAATCCAGCGTTTGAGCCGTTACTAATTAGCAGTCCCTTTTCAGGTCAGTTTTTAGCCAATCTGTTTTCTACTCATCCTTCAACTGAAGCAAGAATTAATAATTTGCTTAAAGTTGAAAAACAAATTTCTAGAGCGTAAATCTATCTTTTCTAGTTAATTAACAGGAGAAATTAACGATGACTGTTGAATCTAACGTTCCCAAAGAAAGCTCACTTGTCGAAGTTTCCGAAGAAACAAAAGCCTTAGTTGAATCGGAAATGCCCAATGAAACCAATGAAATTAAACAAGAAACAATGGCGTTAATTGAAGCGATTAAAACTAAAGCGCAATCAGAAACTCAAAAAGCAGGCGAATTTACCCGCGAAAAATATCTAGAAGCGATTCGTTCTGTACGAGAAGAAGTTGATAAAATGAATTTTAATCCCGATCGCGTTTCTGACTCGATGAGATTAATGCAAAAAGAGATTGAAAAAGATTGGGATGCTTTAGTCAAGCAAGTTGCAGAACTAGGCGATCGCTTAAATGATGCTGCTAAAGCCGCTTGGGATGCTCTTACCGCTCCTCGCAACTAGCATAAACAAGTATTCTAATAAGTACGGAATCAGCCTTATTTTTAAAGGCTGATTTCCTTTTATGAGGTTAAAATGAGCCAATTATGGTATAGCAACCGAACTATAGATTAGGACACCGTATAACTGTAGGGGACGGGGCTTTTAAAGTGGCGAAGTAATTCGCCACGCAGCCACGACCCATGGCGTGCGCCCTAAAAATATTTATATGTCCTAACCTTTTAACTGAAAATCGCTATAAAAATAGAACGATGCTAGAAGGTTTAGAACGCATTAATTGGAGCGAGTTATTCCATGCTCGCGGCGAAGCAACAGACATCCCCAATCTTCTGCGTTCCCTAGCTTCTGAGCAAAAAGAACTTAGAGATGATGCCTTGAGCAAGCTATACGATAATCTTTTGCATCAAGAAACGATTTACGAAGCAACAAGTTATGCTATTCCGTTTCTCATTGAATTGCTTTCAGTTCCTACTGAAATTAATCGCGTTGGTGTCCTTGGTCTACTAAACGCGATCGCGAGTTGTGCTTATTTTAATATCTATCAAAGTAGTTATTGGCATTGTAGAGACAGCGATATGATGGAAACATGGATACAACCCGCCTATCAAGCTGTTTTAAAAGGACTTCCAGTATATTTGCAATTACTATCGCATCGAGAACCTAATCTTCGATGTTCGGTTTCTTATCTTCTAGCCGTTTGTATCGAACGAAGGGCTGAGATAGAACGTGCTTTTCGCCAGCAAATTTCATTAGAAAGCGATGCAGCAGTTAGAATGAATTTAGTGATGGAATTAGGACAATTGTTGCAGTATACAAAAGAAAGAGAAGCTGTTGAAACGCTGCGATCGCTTTTATTCCATCCCGATACAGATGTGCAGAAACTAGCTCAAGAGACGTTAAAAAATATTGTTGAAGAACAATACGAGTATGGGTTAGAAGACTGGGGAAACTGGGAGAAAATTCCCTTTTGAAGGAAATTAAGAATCTAGCAACCTACCCAGTCACCAATCCCCAATCCCCATTCACTATTAAAGACTAACTCGCTTCAAAGGAGAAGAAAAGAGCGATCGCAAAGCAGACTGACGTTGTTCGGGCGATTCTGAGGCCAAATTCCACAAACTTTCGTAGAAAAAGAACGATACGCCTGCAAATTGCTGTTCTCGGACGGTTTCTACTTGAGTTTTAATTTGTTCAAAAGCGATCGGACGACCTTTTAATCCAGATAAAACCCCAATTCCAAAGGGAATATGTTGCTTGGCTGCTTTTACTTCCGGTTGCGATAATTCTCTTCTAAAAGCATTCATATCGTTGCGATACACTTGCAGCACTAATTCTTCTACTAATCCCATTCTTTCCCATTTTTGCCAGTCGGCGAGGTAGCAATTGAGAGAAAAGGTTTGTGGATTGGGAGAAACAGATACGATCGCGTTGGAATTACTATCTTTAATCGCGCTAAATACCTGTTTTAGATAATTAGTAACTTTATCGGCTCTCCAGCGCGTCCATTCTATCCATTCTTGATTTTGGACGACACAACTACTAACAGTTTTGATATTCGCTGGCGGTTTAGGCGGCAATTTTCCGTTATGTTCTTGCTGATACAGCTTAACCGTGTAATCGTCATAACCAAAATCGTAAGGAAAACCAAAATGGTCGTCCACTTGAATGCCATCGACATCGTACTTACTGACAATTTCGACGATTAAATCGGTAATAAATTGCTGAACTTCTGGTTTTAAGGGATTGAGCCCATAAAACCAAACTCAAACCAAGGAATGACAGCCATCCCTTTACTGTGTCCTCGTTCTACTGTTTCTGCCAGAATATCTCGTCCTTGCAATCCTTCGGTAGGGTCGAGGGAATGTCCGATCGCGTTTTTGGCAACTTCGCTTGGATAAAGTGTATGTCCCCAATTCCAAACGGTAGGATAAAGCGTATTAAAGTTGAGCCTAGATAAAGTATCGATCGCGTCGGACAGTTTTTGCCGCTCAAACAAAACGTCGCTGTCAATATTGGTCAGCCAAACGCCTCGAATTTCGGCGGGTCGATCTGTTGGGATGCTTTGAGAACGCACTGGAAAATTAAACGCCAGAATAAAACTGAAGATGAGTAGAAAGATTAACCAAGCGTAACGACCGTGCAGGCGACTAAACTTAACTAGTTCGTCTGCATAGGCGTTAAAGGTATTAGCGATGAACTGTTTCATTCCATTACGATTTCTTGCTGGTGGTTTTTTTGGTTTTGGTCGTCTTAGTAGACTTAGTAGTTTTAGTAGTTTTCGCAGTCGTTCCACCAGCAGACTTGCGAGTCGATTTTTTGGTTCCTGCTTTAGCGGCTAATAATTCTAAAGCTTTTTCCAGCGTCAAACTTTCAACGGTTTCGCCTTCTGGAAGTCCGGCATTAGTCTTGCCATGCTTGATGTAAACTCCATAGGGGCCTTCATAAATATTAACTGGCTCGTTATCGGCGGGATGGGAACCGAGTTCGCGTAACGGGTCTTTTTTAGTGCCGCGACCGCCTCCCCGTCCTCGTTTCGGTTCGGAAAGTAGTTGTAAGGCACGTTCTAAACTAACACTCAAAACATCATCCTCAGCTTTGAGAGAACGAAAGTCTTTGCCATCCTTGCCGCGATCGTGTACGACATAAGGGCCAAACCGTCCTAAACTAGCTTTAATAGGCGCTCCCGTTTCTGGATGCGTTCCCAAAGTACGAGGCAGAGACAATAAACCGACTGCCATTTCTAGCGTTACCTCTTCTGGTTTAACGCCTTTGGGAAGAGAAGCGCGTTTGGGTTTGTTATTGGTTTCTGACTCTTCGCCTAACTCAACGTAAGGGCCATAACTGCCAACCTTGATATAAATAGGTTCTCCCGTTTCTGGATGCAGTCCTACTTTATCGGGGCCTTCAATTTTCTGGCGCAGCAGCACTTGAACTTGTTCGGGATTGAGGTCGGCGGGGGTTAAATCTGCCGGAAGAGAAGCTGTTATTACCTCGCCGTCGCCGTTGGGAACTTCTAAGTAAGGGCCAAATTTACCAATTTTGACTGTAGCATCCAAATTTTCTAGGTTAACTGCTTTAGCAGAGCTAGCATCGATTTCTTTTTCTCTGACTTTAACTTGATTTTCTAACCCTGCCTCTCCTAAATAAAACTTTTGTAGGTAGGGAAGCCATTGTGCTTTGCCACTAGCAATCTCATCCAAGGATTGTTCCATCTTGGCAGTAAACCCAGTATCCACTAAGTCAGAAAAATGTTTTTCTAGCAAGCTGGTGACGGCAAAGGCTGAAAAAGTAGGGAGTAAAGCTTTATTTTCTAACTTGGCATAGCCTTTTTTGAGGATGGTATCGATAATGGTGGCGTAGGTACTGGGACGACCAACCCCTTCACTTTCAAGCGTCTTGACCAAGGAAGCTTCGGTAAAACGCGCAGGCGGTTGCGTTTCGTGTCCCAAAACTTCTAATTCTTTACATTCAGGCGTATCTCCGACTTTTAGAGGAGGAAGGATGACTTCTTGGCTATCGATCGCGGCTTCGGGATCGTCGGAACCTTCCACATAAGCTCGAAAGAAACCAGCAAAGTCAATCCGTTTGCCAGACGAGCGAAATCCTGCGTCTTCTACGTCGATATTAACCGCAATCATGGTCAAGCGAGCGTCTGCCATTTGACAAGCGACCGTGCGCTTCCAAATGAGGTCGTAGAGCGAAAATTCCGCACCCGATAAACCCGTTTCTCTGGGAATGCGAAAAGTGCTTCCCGCCGGACGGATCGCTTCGTGGGCTTCTTGCGCTCCTTTGCTTTTTGTGGTATAATTACGCGGCTTTGGACTCAAATATTCTTTCCCATACATTTGTTCGACACAGGATCTTGCCGCCGCGATCGCCTGGTCGGATAAATGTACCGAATCGGTTCGCATATAGGTTATATAACCCTGTTCGTAGAGTTTCTGGGCAATTTTCATCGTTTCTCGCGCCGAAATACCCAATTTACGATTGGATTCTTGCTGTAGGGTCGAAGTGGTAAACGGCGGTGCGGGTTTGCGAGTCGTGGGTTTTTCTTCGGTGTTGGTAACTTTCCAGATTTTATCTTCGAGGCGATCTTTTAGCGCATTGGCTTGTTCTTCGTCCAGAAGCACTACATCTCTTCCTCTAGCGATTTGTCCCGTTGTCGGGTCGAAATCGCTACCCGTCGCGATTTTTTTGCCGCCTAATGCAATTAATTTGGCTTCAAAAGGCGATTTTTCTTGTTCTAGAGTAGCTTTGAGATCCCAATAACCACCCGATCTGAAGGCGCGGCGTTCCCGTTCTCGCTGAACCAACAAGCGTACTGCCACAGATTGAACTCGTCCGGCGGATAAACCCCTCGCAATCTTCTTCCACAGTAAGGGAGAAAGAGTATAACCGACGAGACGGTCTAAAATCCGCCGCGTTTCTTGCGCGTGAACTAAATTTTCGTCGATCTCGCGACAATTTTTCAAAGCAGCTTGAATGGCATCGCGGGTAATTTCGTGAAAAACCATCCGCTTCATGGGGATTTTTGGCTTGAGAATCTGGGTGAGATGCCAGCTAATGCTTTCTCCTTCGCGGTCTTCGTCAGTTGCTAGAATTAATTCCGTTGCTTGTTTAAGGGCAGCTTTTAATTCTCTGACGACCTTTTCCTTACTCTGAGGAATGACGTAAAGCGGATCGAAATTCTTCTCGACGTTAACTCCTATGGTTGCCCATTTTTGTTCTTTATACTCCGGCGGGATTTCCTCCGCTGAGGCGGGAAGATCGCGCACGTGTCCCATCGATGCCTCGACAATATAATCTTTAGGCAAATAATTTCTGATAGTACGAGCTTTGGTAGGGGATTCGACAATAACGAGAGTTGACATAGGAATTACTAATAGTTGCTCTGTTATGACAGTGTAGAGGAACTCTACAGAGACTAACGGATAGGCTTTTAACAGTGACAGAATATCAATGTTAAATTCACGCAGTTAAAATTCACGCATTCAGAAGAGACTGAACCCTTCGAGGGCAGTGTATCTGCGATCGCCTAGTTTTAACATAGCTCAATCTAAGTCGATCGCGTCAATAAGCCTATCTAGATTCAAAAAAAATAGCGTCCTCTAAGCTAAATAACAAAACGGTTCCTAACGAGCGATCGCAAAGATTGGAGTCTCTTGCAGGTTACAATTTTCTTGAAAGGTTTTTTAACGATCCAAAAGCAGTTAGTTAGGTACTGCTCCTTAAGACGATAAATTAGTTTAACTTAACTTATACCCTATGGATTTTTCCTCTCAGATCGCTAGTCAGCTTAATGCTGGAACAATTTTGCCAGAAGGGATTGTGATTATTACCCTAATGGTCGTCGTCATCGGGGATTTAATTATGGGGCGCAGTTCGTCGCGTTGGCTTCCTTACGCCGCGATCGCCGGACTGCTGGCTTCTGTTTTTACCCTCTATCTCGGTTGGGACAGAACAGATACCATATCTTTCTTAGGCGCGTTTAACGCGGATAACCTCAGCATTGTTTTCCGCGCGATCGTTGCCTTATCCACGACAGTTACGATTTTGATGTCGATACGCTATGTCGAACAAGCGGGTACATCTCTGGCAGAGTTTATCGCTATCATGCTAACAGCCACGCTGGGCGGAATGTTCCTCTCAGGGGCAAACGAACTGGTAACGATCTTTATCTCCCTAGAAACGTTGAGTATTTCCTCGTATCTGATGACGGGGTACATGAAGCGCGATCCGCGATCGAACGAAGCCGCTTTAAAATACTTATTAATTGGCGCTTCGAGTTCTGCCATCTTCCTCTATGGCGTTTCTCTGTTGTACGGATTATCGGGAGGAGAAACGATTCTCAACGATATTTCGGCAAAAATTACCGATGCTACGGGCGGTCAATCTCTCGGACTGGCGATCTCGTTGGTTTTCGTCATTGCTGGAATTGCCTTTAAAATCTCTGCCGTTCCCTTCCACCAATGGACTCCAGACGTTTACGAAGGCTCCCCTACACCTGTTGTAGCCTTTCTCTCGGTCGGTTCTAAAGCGGCTGGTTTTGCTCTCGCCATTCGCTTGCTAGTGACGGCTTTCGCTTTGGTAAGCGAACAATGGCGCTTTATCTTCACCGCCTTAGCCATTCTCAGTATGGTCTTGGGAAACGTAGTCGCTTTGGCGCAAACCAGCATGAAACGGATGCTGGCTTACTCTTCTATCGGTCAAGCAGGTTTTGTCATCATTGGATTAATTGCAGGAACCGATGCGGGTTACTCTAGCATTGTGTTTTATCTCTTGGTTTACCTGTTCATGAACCTGGGAGCGTTCACCTGCGTGATTCTCTTCTCGCTGCGTACCGGAACGGATCGCATTAGCGAATATGCGGGTTTATATCAAAAAGATCCCCTATTAACGCTAGGTTTAAGCGTTTGTTTGCTTTCTTTGGGCGGTATTCCCCCTCTGGCTGGATTTTTTGGCAAGATTTACCTTTTCTGGGCTGGCTGGCAAGCTGGACTCTATGGCTTAGTTTTGTTGGCTTTAGTGACCAGTGTGGCTTCGATTTACTATTACATCCGCGTCGTCAAGATGATGGTCGTCAAAGAACCTCATGAAATGTCGGATGTCGTCAAAAATTACCCCGAAATTCGCTGGAATTTACCAGGAATGCGCCCCTTACAAGTGGGTTTGGTTTTATCGGTAATTGCAACTTCTCTAGCAGGAATTTTATCTAATCCTCTGTTTACGTTGGCTAACAATTCTGTCACCAGTACGCCCATTCTACAAGCGGCGGCTATTACGCCTAAAATTTCTCAGGTTAATAAGGTCAATAGTGCGACCGCAAAAAGTTCGCTTCCAAAAGCTAAAACAACCCCGACATATGCTAATCCTTCGGTGTCAGATTTGCTTAAAAAATATCAACGCCAGTAGTTTTTTGGTGGTAGATAGTTAAATAAAAAGCTTTTTATAGGGGTGCGATGCGATCGCGCCTCTATTTTTTATGATGTAACTAGACAGCAAACTGAGGTTGAATATTTTAGCTAACCCACTTGGCTTTATATGTCCGAGTTCAGCCAAGAAAACGGTCAGGGAGGATCTCTTGTGAGCCTTATCTGGAAATGGCTGGATTTAAAGACATCAAAGTGGAACGGAAGATGATGAAGCCTGTTTCGACAGTGTACGTGCAAGGAAGAAATCTTCAATAGTGAAACCCATTAATAAATTTTTTTGAATAGGAGCAAATATTATGGAGCTTAAATCTGTATCCTTAGAAATTCCAGAAGGATGTAACCTCATCCTCGGTCAAAGTCATTTCATCAAAACCGTTGAGGATTTATATGAGGTGATGGTAGGAACGTCGAGTCAAGTAAAATTTGGATTGGCATTCTGCGAAGCATCAGGGCCGTGTTTGATTCGCGTAGTGGGAAATGACGAAAAACTACAAGAAATAGCTACCAAAAATGCAGACGCGATCGCAGCGGGACATAGTTTTGTTATCTTGCTACAAAATGCTTTTCCAATTAATTTTCTTAACAGTATTAAACAATGTCCCGAAGTTTGTACTATCTACTGTGCGACTGCCAATCCCGTACAGGCGATCGTAGCCGAAACCGAACAAGGACGGGGAATTCTAGGGGTTATCGATGGCTTTTCTCCCAAAGGCGTTGAAAGTTCTCAAGATGTTAAAGCGCGCCAAGAATTTTTACGAAAAATTGGCTATAAACTTTGATAAAAGTTCATTCATATGCTCGCTTTAAAATCAAAATATTTATTATCAGAGTTGTAAAAAGGCAAAATTTATTAAAAGTTACTTAGATTATTTTTACGTCCGCTCGTGGATTTCTTTTAGGAGATAGGGAACTTTCTGATAAATGGTTTGGGTATGAAGAATCAATCCGAACGCCTTTAATTATTCGACCCGCACAAAGAGCAATTCAACAAATTATTTCATCTATTACGCTCAATATCGATTTCGCTATTATTATTGTAGAGATTGCTTGCTTAGAAAGTCTAAGTCAATGCAAGAGTTGAGTTTGATGTCTTCACGAAGAAAATTAGCGTAATTGAAAGAATATCGCCATAAAATTGAGGAATTAAGAAAAATATTTCTTTAACTCAGCAATCATCAAAATTAAGTGCGATCGCGTATTTTCAAAAACAATTTTTTGTGCTAAAAAATAAGGAAGAGCTTTCTTGAAATTGCATCTATCCAAAGATATATATTTACAAACTGACTCGATTGATGTTAACAATATATCTATAGATAGATTGCCGCAATTTTTATAGTCTTCAATCAAAGCGAGTCGAGCATTTTTATATGGAAAAGAAGCTAAGAGAACTTACAGGTCAGCCGAATGTCTGGCTTTACGTTAGAAGCAGTAACGGTTGGATTAAAAACGTAGAAATTCTAGAGGTCAACTCAGAAACAGTAACCTTCCGTTACGAGCATGAATCAGAAATCGAGAGTAGAATTTGGGAAAAAACTACTCGAATTGACAATATTGTTGAGGTTGACATTCGGGTCTTAGCAATGCCCAAAAATAGCCAACACGTAGAAGATATGAGAAGTAAACTTTCTAAACTTTTAGAACAAGATTGACGAGATATTGCGACAAAGTAAAGGCATCTACTCCTAACTCGGTACGCTCTTTGGCAGCTAAGATTCCGGCTTGGGAGTGCCACCAAGCAGCAGTTGCTACCACCGCATCCAATGGCTTCTCTAAGCTAAGCGTTTGCGCCAACAAGCCGCCCATTAAGCCTGTCAAAACATCTCCACTACCGCCCCGTGCTAGGGCAGGCGTACTTTCGCCAATCAGCCAAACTGAACCTTGAGGATGCGCGATCGCGGTTCTCGCTCCTTTGAAGAGAACGATCGCCCCGCTTTGTGCCGCTGCTTTTTGTACTGCTGCGATGCGATCGCGATCTGGATTTTCAATTTCTGGAAATAAACGTTTAAATTCGCCTAAATGAGGGGTTAAAATCGTTGGGGATTCTCGTTGGGAAAGCGTTGGGATCGTTCCCAATTGCGCGAGAATATTTAACCCATCGGCATCTAAAATTAAAGGACATTTTGCTTTTAAAACGGCTTCTACGACAGGTTGCGCTTCTGGGGTTAAACCCGGCCCGCAGGCAATGACAGTGTATTTACTAAAGTCTGCGGCAATTGAAGGTAAGCTTGCGATCGCGCCTGTTTCCGTTTCGGGACAATCGATAACCAGCGCGTCGGGTAAATGTCCCGTTAAGATGGGTTTTAGCGACTCTGGCACAGCGATAGAAAGCATTCCTACTCCACTCGCACGCGCTCCCAATCCGGTTAGAATTGCTCCTCCTGCATAGCGACGAGAACCGCAAATTAGCAACAAATGTCCTTGCTTGTATTTATGAGTGACTGGAGGACGAGGGATAGGCAAGTATTGTTTGGCGGCTACCGAATTCATCTGGCCAATTGGCGCATTTTGAGCCAGAATTGCCCGTGCGTCAGACTCTGGAATGCCAAAATCGATTCTTTGGGCCTTGCCAATGTATTCCAGCGCCGAATCTTGAAAAAATGCTCGCTTCCATAAACCCAAACATAACGTATGCGTCGCTCGAACTGCCGTGCCTAGAACCTCTCCCGTATCGGTATGCAATCCAGAAGGAATATCTATACTAACAGTAGGTTTCGACCATTGATTGAGTTGAGCGATCGCATCGGCAATTTCTCCAGAGAGAGATCGCTCCAATCCAAACCCAAATAATCCGTCGATAATAAATTCACACGCTTGTAAAGCTTGAATATCTTGGGAAAAGGGAATGCCCAAACTCTCTGCATATTGGGCGTGTTGTGCCGTTAAATCCTTGAGTTTGGGAAAAGGACGGTAGAGAACGACTCGATACCCTACCAAGTGTAGTTCGCGAGCGACAACTAAAGCATCTCCTCCATTGTGACCCGGCCCGATTAAGATCCCTACCTGCTTGAATCGAGCAAGCGGGTAGAGTTTTTGAATGCGTGTTGCCGTCAAAAGAGCGGCTTTTTCCATCAAGGCAGCGACGGGCATTCCTGCCGCAAAAATTCGCGCTTCGATTTGGCGCATCTGTTCGGCAGTGACGACAACTTGTTCGAGTTGTTGGAGCGAATTCATGGCGATTCTTGGGATTCAATTTCTTCTGAATCTTCAGTTTCTTGCGCTTCGTCCTGTTCCTCGGATTCTTCAGCTTCCGTTTTTCTCACCAAGGGATTTTCCCAGATGTTAATCGAAGAATCTAATCCTCCGCTTGCTAGTAAGCGTCCATCGCGACTAAAGGCGAGGGAAGTGACCCAATCTTTATGTGCTTGCAGTCGAGCGAGTTCCTCTCCGGTTTCTATATTCCAGATACGAATCCCGTCGTTGCTAGCAGTCGCTAGTGTTCGTCCGTCGGGGTTGAGGGCGATCGCGCGGATTTTACCCGTATGTCCTTGTAAAGTAAAAATGAGTTCTCCGGTGTCGAGATCCCAGACTTTAGCGGTGCGATCGTCGCTTGCCGTAATCAATAGCTTGCCATCGGGAGTGAACGTCAGTCCGGTAATTGCTTCGTTATGGGGTAAGAATTCCGAAATATACTTTCCTTCTCGAATATTCCAAAATTGAACTCTACCGTTATCGTCTCCACTAGCGATGATATAGCCGTTGGGATTGTATGAGACGTTATAAACGGGGTTCCCCAACCCAACTAATTGATAAACGGGACGGCGAGGCACTAAAGACCAAACTCTAATCCCATCCAAACCGCCGCTGACCATCGTATTCCCATCGGGACTAATCGCAACCGAAAGAATTTGTCTTTCGTGTTCGATAAAAGATGAGGGATGAGGGCCGCTTTCTACGTCAGGAAAAGCTTCCCCATCGCGTTCTGCTTTCGATCTGAGATCGTAAAGGTTGATAATCGCATCCGTACCGCTACTAATTAGGGTTTTGCCATTAGGGGTGACTGCTAGGGTCAATACGTCTGCTTGTTGAGCGCGAACGTCCTCCATTTTTTCACCCGTATCGAGCGACCACGCTCTGAGCGCCCCATCATTTTCGCTACCGCCACTGAAGATAATTTCTCCATCGGTGCTAAAGACTAGAGCGTCTATTCCCGTCAAATGAGCTTGTGGGATGGTCAGGATTGTCTTCGCTCTTTTCCAAGAACTTCCCCCAACTGCGTTTTCGGATTCCGATGGGGGGTTTTCGCCATCGGGTGACATTTGAGCTTGTGCGGAAAGGCTGCCTGTGCCTGCAAGAATGGTTGCTAGGATTAGCACCCAATTAATTAAGTTTTTGCGAGCTTCGCCCCTAAATTTCATAGTTCTGACTGAATATTGGGACAGATTGTTTGGGCGATTTTCTCATGACTTGGGCTATCTTGCCAACCCGATAGTATTCCTTGTAACTCAAATTGTAGAATTTCTAAGGCTTTTATTTGTTCTTTGATGGCTTCTAGTTTGTGGACGAGCAATTCTTTGACCATGCCACAAGGAACTTGGTCTGCGTCGCGAACCGCTAGGATCTTTTGAATTTCGCTGAGGCTCAAACCTAACGATTGCGATCGCTTGATAAATGCCAGTCGATTGAAAACCGATTCGTCAAAAAGGCGATAGCCCGACCTGGTTCGTTGCACTGAGGGACTGAGTAACCCTAATTCTTCATAATAGCGAATCGTTTTGACTGGCAAACCGCTTTCGGCAGCCACTTCGCCAATTTTTAGCCGATAGGGTGCTACAGCAGTTATCATCGACGATGTTTTTCGCTGGTTAACATGGGTAAGGGGGTTCTAGACGAGCTAGGCGGTAGGTAATATTTGGGCGTTTCTTGGGCGATCGCATCTTGCGCTTTTTGAGTTTGCCACCACCGCAAGACGGCTGCTAAAAGTACCATCATTACCCCAAATGATAGTAGGCTCCAGCGTTCGCCAAAACCGCCTATTATCGCGTCTACCGCTCCCACTAGCAAGATAAAGCTGGAGATCGGTTCTCTACGATAAGCGG
>JALOOL010000220.1 GCA_025454425.1 Hydrococcus sp. Prado102
GATATTTTTCAGTTCGAGTTCGCGGGTAAACTGAATTCGTTCGCTAATGTCAGTAAAAGCGGCGATCGCATATTTAATCTTGCCTGTTTCATCAAAAATCGGCGTGGCAGAAACTTCTAAAGGAATCGTTTTATTGGGTAGGCGAAGTTCGAGATCGTCTTTTTTAACCGTTTTGCCAGAAAGCGCTTGCACGATGGGTAATTGCTCTGCTGGATATAATTGTTTCCCTCCTGCTTGATACACTTGATAAACTTCTGACAATTGCTCGGCTTTCGCGTCTAGAGAGGCATTGCTCTCTTGTACTAATTGCTTGGATATCTGATTGATGTAGTGAATTTGACCTGTAGAATCGAAAACCGATACCCCGACTGGCATTGCTTCTAAAAATTGGGTCAGTCGATTTTGATTTTCTTGTACTTCGGTGTAGAGTTTGGCATTAGTAATCGCGATCGCAGCTTGACTGGATAAAAGTTGGAGAACTTTCAATCTCTCTTCGGTAAAAGCGCCTACGGCAAGGTTATTTTCTAGATAGATAATTCCTCTAAGTTGACCGCGATCGAGCAGTGGCGTACACAAGAGAGATTTGGTTTGATGTGATTTAATGTAGGGATCGTTCGTAAAATCGTCCTGATGGGCAGCATCGTTTCTCAGGACAGTTTTTCGGGTACGTGCAACATAGTTAATAATCGATTTAGGCAGATAACCATCAATGGGAATCGATTTTAAAACAGTAATGTTATTTTCATCCACCGAACCTGAAGCTTCGATCGAGAGTTGCCCTTCTGTTTCTAAAATAAGATAGCCTACCTCGGCTCCAGCATTCTCAATTAAAATTTTTATTAAAGTCGTCAGCAATTTAGCCAAAACGATCTCGCTAGAAATCGCTTGGGATGCTTTCATAATGGTAGCTAAATCTAAGACATCTCCCGCATGAGTGTTGGTGTTAATCGTTGTCCTCACTTTGTCCGTTATCGAAGCAGCAATCGAGGATTTTATTAACAACTGCGGATATTTGGTTTCTAAATCCTCAACTTTTGCCATTGCTCCCCAGAAAGAATAGAGATAATGCGCTTCACTCAGATAGGTTTTGGCAATTTTAACTTTACCCCAGTCTAAATAGAATTTTGCTGCTAGTTCGCTGGCGAGAGCTTCTTCATTGATGTATTCATTTTCTCTAGCTTTGGCTATGGCGCGATCGTAGTAGTCCATTGCTTCAACATAGCAGCCTTGAATTCGATATTTTTCTGCTTCTACTAAGTAAAATTTGTGTAAATAATTCGTTGGGGCACTATTTGCCCATTTCTGCATTTTTTGCTGGCGAGCGGCAACTCTGGCTAAAATTTGCGGTTGCTCTGAACTTGGCACAGAGTTATAAACAGCCAAATGAGCTAAAGAATCATAAAAATAAAACAGAGGAATCAGTAAGGTTGCTGTTGCTCCATCTAGATATTGTTGGGCTTGACTAGCCTTGTCAATCGCCCGATCGCAATCTCCAAACAAATAACACAGGAATAATTTGTTAACGTATAAAGCGCAAAGTGCGTAGCGATCGCTTGTCTCTTGATGAAGGGTCAGCATGATTTCTTCATCATAAGATTCCCCAAGCAAACGGCAGGGATTTTCTGACTGTCCCATCAAGTTTAAGACAGTCTGACCATAGATTTTAAGATAATTAAGGGTATTTTGTTGTTTAAGTTTACTCAGAGCCAGATCGTAGGCTGCTATTTCTGATGCCAATTGAGCGAGTTCTTTGCCCACAAAAGCTGAATGAAACGAGTAGAGATAGGCACAGGTAGTTCCATAGTACAAATCGCCCATTTCTAAGCCAATTTGATAGGCGGATTGAAGCGATGTTAATGAATGTTTAATTGGTTCTTTCCAAAGACTAATTGTTGCAAAAAATACAGCAATTATTCGGGGAATAAGTTCCTTGGTCTGGAATTTATGGGCGATGTTTAAAGCCAGCCGTCCAAATTGATAGCCTTTCTCTAGTTCTTCTACTAAACCACAGAGAATTAAGCCATAATTGACATAAGCAAAGGCAGATAGAGAAGTATTCCCAGATTGAACAGACAAATTCACTTGTTTAGAAACTAACAAGGGTAATAGTTTAGGTTCGGCAATAAAAATAGAAGAAAAGATGGAACTTGCTATTTTCATTGCGGCTAATTTTTCTGGAGCGGTCATTTGAGGTAAATTAATTAAATCCTCAATCTGCTTGCTAGCTAAATTTGTCTGAGTTGTTTCTAATTCTTGTTGAATGTCTAATAGTTGAGGCGATTCTGGTAAAGTAAACTCTAAATTTTTTAGCACGGGAAGCGCCATTTGAATCGCTTCTAACTCTTTATTTTGTGCTTGGTAAGCTTCGAGCTTGACTTGATAAACTTTAACTCGATCCAGCAAAGTTTTAGCTTGTTGTAGTACCACTGAGGCGAAATGTTCCATCAGGTCAAAATCGCCATTTAAATAAGCTACTTCTGCTGCTTCTGAGTAGAGAGTTAGATTCAAATCATAGTTGGTTTGCCAACTTTTTTTGGTCAAGAGTTTTTGAGCTATTTTTAAATACTTGAGTGCTACTTCATAGGCATTTGCTGACTTTGCTTTTTGTCCTGCTAGCAAATTTAGTTTAGCAATTTCAATTCGTTCCGATCGCTTACTAATAAGTCGCTCCCCTACATTAAGGCGATCGACAATTTTAAATATTTTCTCTGGCAATTCTTCTGGTGGGGTATTTTTCCAGAGTAAGCGACCAATTTTTAGGTTAATAACTTGTTTTTGTGAGTCATTAATTAGATTATAAACCGCTTGTTGAATGCGATCGTGTCCAAATTTATAATCTTGAATTAATAGTTGTTCGTCTAATTCTGATAAAGGAATAATTAAACCCGTATCAATCGCTGGGATTAAAGTTGTAAAAATATCTGAAGCAGATTTTTTAGAGACGATCGAGATAGTATTTAAGTCAAATTCTGTCCCAATGCAAGCTGCTAAACTTAAAACTTCTTGGGTAGATTTAGGCAATTTTTCCAGTTTGCCAATTGTAAATCTAACCATGTTATCGGTGCTGCTAATCCTTTCAATCTCTTTGAGATTCCATTGCCAAACCCGCTCGAATACCAGCAAATTTTCCGAGTAGATAGTTTTCAGAAATTCCTTGACAAAAAAAGGATTACCATTGGTTTTTTGCCAAACTAACTCTGCAAGAGGTTGCACATATTCTGTGTCACTGTTGAGGGTATCTACAATTAATTGATTAATGCGATCGCAGTCTAAAGGTTTTAAAATAATTTGATTAATTATTGTTCCTTGTTGCCGCAATTTATCAAGAGTAATCGTTAAAGGATGGGTAGAGTGAATCTCATTATCTCGATAAGAACCAATTAAGAACAGATACTCAAGATCTGTATCCGTCATTATTAGTTCGATTAACTTTAGACTGGCGGAGTCTGCCCATTGCAAATCGTCTAAAAAAATAACTAAAGGATGCTTGGCAGAACCAAAGACGCGAATAAAGTTTTTAAACACTAAATTGAAGCGATTTTGGGCTGCTGTTGCTCCTAATTCTGGAATGGCTGGTTGCTGACCAATAATTAATTCTACTTCGGGAATAACATCAATAATTACTTGACCGTTCGCACCTAATGCAGTTAAAAGCTTTTTACGCCATCGATTGAGTTGTGTTTTGCTTTCTCCTAAGAGTTGCTCGATCAAATTAGTAAAGGCATTAACAACAGCAGAATAGGGAATATTGCGCCCAAAT
This sequence comes from Hydrococcus sp. Prado102, assembly GCA_025454425.1. Taxonomy (GTDB): domain Bacteria; phylum Cyanobacteriota; class Cyanobacteriia; order Cyanobacteriales; family Microcystaceae; genus Hydrococcus. The sequence goes on from JALOOL010000220.1 coordinate 3,761, forward strand.
TGGTCAAATTTACCAGGGATAAAATAACCTCGTTTTTGGGCGATCGCTTGATAAATTTCTTGTACTAAAGATGTTTTACCTATCCCAGAATATCCCGTAACAAGCATCAGTTCGGGTTGAGAAAAGTTTGATGCTGTAACTCTCTCAAATGCTGCTAGTAAGGTGTCAATTTCTGACTCTCTTCCATATAATTTTTGAGGAATTTGAAACCGATTAACTAAATCTTGAGTTGCGATCGCGAAATCTTCAATTGTTCCTGTAGTATTTAATTGCCTCAAGCATTCTGCTAAATCGGCTTTAATCCCATCAGCACTCTGATAGCGTTCTTCAGCCGTTTTCGCCATCAATTTCATCACTAACTTAGAAACTTGTACGGAGATATCGGGATTAATTTGATGAGGAGATAAAGGTTGTTTTGCTAGATGACAGTGAACTAACTCTAGAGGATCGGTTGACTCAAAAGGCAATTGTCCAGTTAGTAATTGGTAGAAAGTGACTCCAAGCGAATAAAAATCGGTGCGATAATCTACACTGCGATTCATCCGTCCTGTTTGTTCGGGAGAAATATAGGCTAAAGTGCCTTCAAGGACGTTGGGATTTTTGAGACTAGGATTTTCCTGCTTGAGTTTAGTAGCGATGCCAAAATCGATAATTTTAAGTTGTTTGGTTGTGGTGTTAAAAATGATATTGCCAGGGTTAATATCTTTGTGAATAATATTAGCAGTATGAATATTACCTAAATGCTCGACTATTTTTATCGCAATGGGAAAGAATTCTTGCAACCCTAAAGGCTTTCCTTCGAGCCATTTTTTTAAAGAGATCGCCCCAAAATCTTCTAGAATAATTACTAAAGTTCTCTGATAGGGTTCTAAACCATAAGCCGCGATCGCCCCATCAAAATTAAGGCTACAAATAGTTTTGTATTCTTGCTTGTAGCGAGTGAGTTCTTGAGCAGTAGGATAATCCTGTTTCAGTACTTTTAGGATAACAGGGCGATCGTCTGATAAGCGAATCCCTCGATAGACTTCGGAGTTAAAACTTTCGTAGATTTTAGTAAGAATTTGGTAGCCATTTAGAGTTATCATCACTCAGTTAGTTTAATAGTCAACAAGCTACTTCGGGGTAGGGATTAGGGAGTAGCCACCACACGCAGAATGAAATTGCCCGTTCCAGTTAAGTAAGCCATCATAGTTAAATATTAAATGTAGTGCGAGCATCTTGCTCGCGTGCGAGCCGAAGAATATTGCCAACAAAGATCGTTTTCAACGCGCGATCGCACTATCTTAAAGTTCTATATTGTAAAATGAATACAAACTAAACCCTAACTTTGTACCTATGGGTTTTCATCCCCTGTTGAAATTTGACATTGCTGAACTCAGCGTTGCAGAACGCATCCAACTTGCTGAAGATTTATGGGACAGCATTCTAGAACAGCAAGAAGAACTTCCCTTGAGTGAAGCGCAGCAACAAGAACTAAATAGACGGTTAGAGAATTATACGAAAAACCCTGCCAATGGTTCTAGTTGGGAAGAGGTTAAAAAACGGTTAGGCTTCTCCCGATGAGCTATAATCTCATGATTTTTTACATTTTTGAAAGAGATACGGTTTTTGTACTTGCTTGCTTCCATGCAAAACGCGATCCAAAACAGTGGTTGGATAGAATTTAGGCGGTAAAGACCATCTTCAACAATTACAAAAATACTTGTAAGCACAAAAGATTCTTTCGCAAAGCTATTAATCCACATGAGTAATGGCATGATATCAGGCTTGGATACCGGACGAAGAGGAGTATTAACAAGATGATACCAATCAAGCCTAGCAGCGAATGAAATAGTTCTTTCCATGTTAAATAGAAAAATAATCTTCTCATGCTTTTCTACCGACACCTTTCTCCGCTTAATTTGCTGATGGTGCAGATTTTCTCTGTCTAACGTTCCCAATCACCCGCCGCAGATAACCTCGAACTCCCAACCGATAACCTCTCTGCGGTCGGTGTGCATTGCGATTGTTAGCTGGCTGGCACACACTCGTTATCAGCCACAAGACCGTAGTTCTTCGCAGACTCTAACGCAATGTCTGGAAAGTTACGAAGCATATCATCCCATGTCTTTTGTGCTTGTAGCACTTCTACGACAATCTCAAGTGGCTCGGCAAGAATTGCCTGAAAATCGACTTCTTCGGGTAACTGAGGATTATAAGCTAATCTTTCTTCAGGTGGGGTAAATTGAGTGTTGACTCCTTCTTTGTTCCCTCTTGCATCAATTCGATACCAACCGATTTCCGGTAAATGAATCGCATTGAAACCGTGCAAACTGTAGGGCGCACCTTTATCATCAATACTCAATCGCTGATAACAAAATCCTGCTGGGATACGGTTTGCCCGTAGCAATGCTGCCAATAAATGACTTTTAGCAAAGCAGTAACCTGTTCTATATCTTAGAACATCAGAAGCGCGACAAGTCACAGGGTTCATTTGGTAGTCGATGCTATGGCGAATTTCATCCCGCACCCACTCGAAGCACGCTTTTGCGATCGCCGTTGATGTTTTGTGACCTGATGCAATTTGTTTGGCAAGCTCGATAATTTCAGGATGTTGCCAATCAATCACTTCACTAGCTCTTAAGTATTCTTCCATGTCAACTGCTACAAATACTGCAAGTCAATTCTAAGCGACTAACCGATAACTTCATAGTAGTGTCATCACCCGGAAACGAAGCCAGCTAACTATTTATTATGCGGAAACTTTCTGGATATCATTCCAAGTCAAAATCGCCTTAAAAACTGCAAGGGACGAGTTAGTGATTTCTTTATATTTAATTTATAAACAGTCTCTTAAACAAATAAGTCTGCTAACCCCGTGACTTTTTAAAGTCCCCCTCTTTTTAAGGGGAATTTAGGGGGATCTCGATTGACATTGGTTGTCCTTAGATCCCCGATCTTCGGTGGAAATTAGAGAAAGTTTTAAATCGCGTTTAACCAACCTTTCTATTAAGAACGTCATTGGGTCGCTTGAAGATATATTCATAAGGAACTCTCGTCAAACTACGCAAAGCCGATCGCCATCTATTGACATTGTAGGACGATACCCGTAGAGAAGCGCGATCGAAGTAATCTGAATGCAAGGTGAAGCCAAATTGAACATCTTCAGGTAGATCGAGTTTAGCAATCGGCCCTTGTTTGAGATTATCGGCAGCAAATAACCAAATCGAATCTGGTTCTTCTTTTGGTGTCAAAACAGTGGTAAAAATATATCCCTTGTCTTGGGGAATAAATTGAATACTGTCTAAAACATATCCTTGAGGATAGACGTAAAAATCAAGCAAATCTTTGCCAAGTTCAGATACGGGAAGATCGGAATTTTGTTCTTGTTCTGTCTTAATTTGCTGAGTAAGTTCTTGCCAATTCTTGTTTAAAGGGATTTTAGCTAACACTGAAGGAAGATCCGCTTGAGGAAGTTGCTTGTCTGTCAAAATTCTATTTTCATGGTCGCGGAAACGAAGGTATTGACGGCGACAGATTAAATCTCGATGATACCCAGCATAAACTTGGTAGATAGCAGAATACCCCTCGCGATCGCCTAATTCTCGCGGATCGGCAGTGTAAAGCATGGTATTAAACCAACCAGGATGAATAAAAGCTTCTTCGCCAATCAATTGAGCATCTTTAATGACTACTTTGCGTAATACTCCCGGATCGAACCCAAACATCCAAGGTATCCCATAGTATTTTTCAGAATAGCGATCGCCACTAAAATGTTTGACATCGCCAGGTTGTATTGCTTCAGTTAAACTAATAGTTGCTTGTTGTATGGCAACACAACCAATTGTTCCATCGATATGATGGTAGTTGCACAAAAAATGGTAGCTATCGCCATCAAAAGTGACTAGATGTGATGGGACAGTTGCCTTGTCTGGTTTGAGGTCTTTACGATTGACAACATAAATTTGTGTTTTCGGATAAGCTTGGCGAGGCGGAACTTTTAACCCTAATAGCATTGTCACCCCCATTTGGAAAGGCATATCGGGAATCATCACCAATTCCTCTGTCACAATAGTTGTATGAGGGCTGCCGTCGAGAACTGTTCCGTCTACTTCCCAATGTCTTATGCCTGTCTGATTTTTGTCTTTGCCATCTTTGCATTTACCGTCCCAAAGCGTGATATACGCCTTACTGACCATATCAGTAAATAAATTTTCTTGACGGGGTGTAGACTTTAATTCGCAGGTAATCAGTTCTTTAGTCTGGGGATCGTAAAAGGGGTGGGCTGTATTTGCTACCATCGGAAAGAATGATACAGGCACAGAAACAATATGTTCGTCAAAATATCCTATTGGCGTAATCGTTTCTAGGGTATTGGGTTCTACTTCCCAGTAACGCCCTGCATCTGCGGTGAGAATTAGTCTACCATCGAGATTGACAATAGCAGTATTAGCTATTTCTGCAACTCCAAAAAAACCAAGTCTGGCTGGAAAGAATACTTTTGGCAGTAGTTTGCCGTGTATAAAATGCCAGAAACTATCCCAAGTTTTTAATTTTTTGCTGTGAATTTTAATTTTTCCCTCTTCAGGTTTCAGATCCCACTTGATAATTACACCTTCACCAGTAAATAAATGGCTATCGTTCTTGCGGTGGTAAGGCCCAACAATGAAAACATGACCGGATAAATTCTCTGGCCAGATTCCTTCAGAAATTTTGATATTTTGACACAAATAACCCGATGGGATCGAACCGCGAAACTTACTGACATCGATTGACATAAAAAAACTCCTACAGTCTATATAATTTCAACAGTTAGATTAGGCGATTGCATTCATCGTAGACATTCAATCAAAAAAGAACATCTGATAAATGTCAGGCATTTCTCTTCAACGAAATAGATATATTTGCTCTTACTTTCATCGCTCTGCTAAGTAGATATTCTTAGAACTTTCGTTGTTAACTTGAATGAAACGTAAAATCCTGAAGATTTTGACAGATAATTTATGGTCGAGGAAAAAATTTTTGGGCGGCGATCGCAACCGGAAAAAAATGCAGATAAACTGTCCAAAATGTGGGGTTAAATCGTCTTATAAAATCCGCTCGCGTCGCTTCGCTCTAGTTCTAAATTATGTATAGTTAATTTTCGATCGCGATCGCTATATAAGCAGATGACTCCAAATGTTATCGCTTCTTTAAGCGGATGGCAATTTATTCTTGATGCTCTATCGGTAGCAAACATTTAGCTAATTGATATCATTCGCTAACAAAAAGAGGAAATTTAAATTACTTTCGCCAGAGGTCTATTAAAAACCGAACAAAAATACTGTCGATATAATTCACAGCCTGCGAGCGCTCGATCTCCTGATTGCTGAATTACTCCCATACTACTTAGCTTGTAGGCTAGGATGGGATCTAAAAGAACGGGTTTAGTAGCATTCAAAACGAGTTCGAGAGATTGGGCTAATTCAGGCTGTTTTTTTAAGGTTGCCCAATGACGCTGCAAGTGGTGAGAATAAATTCCCGTAGCAGTGGGAGCCGTTTCTAGCAGTTTCGATAAAGAGATCTCTTTGCGACTAAGATGATAGAGTGCTAGGCTTACCAGTACAGGATGTCCTCCTACCATAGACATTAGTTGTCTGGCTTCTTCCCCATCTGTCCAGTCAAGTCCGTAGCGTTCGGCTAACTGCTGCACTTCGTCTAAATTGAAATCGTCTAACTGAATTGGTAGCCCCACATTGAAGGGGGACTGATTTAATTCGAGAGGAACGTAAATTTCTGTCGAGTGAAGGACGATGAGACGAAGCTTTTGCCAAATGGGAAGTCTTTTAGCTTCTTCGTACCACGAACGCAACAAGGGTAAAAAATCCTTCGCGACTTGGGGATGCTCAAAGACCTGATTCACCTCATCCAATGCCAAGACAAAGGGAGTATCAATTGACTCTAATATATAGTCTTGTAAGTATAGGGTGGAGCTAATTTTGCTTCCTAGATCTTCATCCCAATACTCGTCTAGCATCGGTTGACGTTGAAGCTGGCGACCAATATTAGCACACAGCCAGCGCAAAAATTGATTTAAATTACTCAAAATTGCCCGATCGACTTGTTCTAGATTCAAGCTGATGGTACAGTAGCCTTTGCAGTTCGCATAGTCAAGAATTCTCAGTAGTAATGAGGTTTTGCCCATTTCTCTGGGTGATTTAATCCTGATTAATGCTCCTGGCTTCCCGATTTCTTGATAAACTTGCTCCTCAAGGGAAGAGCGTTTTAGGTAAAAGGGAGAGTCGAGAGGGACTGAGCCACTAGGATAGCCAGGTGAGGTATTCTGTTTAACCTGGAGGGAGGAAACCGCCAAATGTTGCCTCAAAGGTCTTGTCTCTAGGGATGCTTGGGTGGTTGCATAAGATTCCAGCAGTACCCGACAGTTTTTCTTGGTTACGCGCTGACCGATGAGTTCGGAGAGTCGCCGATACAACTCTGGAGCAACAACGGTAGTAAAGTAACCGGGACTATAACCTGCCTCTATGGCAATTTGGTTATAGTTTTGATATTGCCAGAT
>JALOOL010000018.1 GCA_025454425.1 Hydrococcus sp. Prado102
AAAAATATGTAGTTTTTATAGCCTTGTTACTACTGCAAGCCCAACCAAGATAATAAGCCTTGTCCGGTTAGGTATTCGATTAAAAGGGTTAAAACAAAGCCAATCATGGCTGCACGACCGTTTAGTCTTTCTGCGTAATCGTTGAAACCAAATTTGGGATCTTCTACTTTAGGGGTTTGGGTGGGTTGAATTTGTGTCATGGTTTTTTGCCTATTTGGCGAGGAATTGTTACATTTCTTTACTTTATATTGTAACTGGTCGCTGGAAATTATGAATGATGAGAATTATGAAAATTATCTTGTGTGAGCAAGAAGACCCCCGATAAATCGGTGGGAGTGTCAAGAACTCATGATTCTCCATTCCCCTACTCCTCATCTCCATTTCTCCCTATTGCCTACTCCCTACTCCCTACTCCCTATTGCCCGATCGCTGATAACAGTTAAAGGCGGTACTACAATAGTAAAGAGTAAACATTTTTTTACATATAAGGTATTGGGCGATCGTTGTTAACAGATTGGTCAAAACGGATAGGTCATCAGAGAGATTGGGTATGGAGAGGCTGGCAAACACGCTACAGCTATATGCGAGCGCAAAAGCACGACTCATCAAAACCGCCTTTAATTCTCATTCATGGCTTTGGGGCTTCGATCGAACATTGGCGCAATAATATTCCCGTACTAAGTCGCGATCGCACCGTTTACGCGTTGGATTTGTTGGGTTTTGGGGCTTCTCGCAAAGCTGATACCAACTACAGCGTCGCGCTTTGGGTAGAGCAAGTTTACGATTTTTGGCGAACGTTTATTCGTCAACCCGTTGTTTTAGTTGGAAATTCCATTGGGTCGCTGGTTTGTATGACAGCCGCAGCAACTTATCCCGAAATGGTCGAAGGCATTGTGATGCTTAGCTTGCCAGATGTATCGATACGACAAGCGGCACTTCCTAAATGGCTTCTGCCAATTGTCACGGGACTTGAAAACGCGATCGCGTCTCCACCTTTACTCAAGACTATATTTAAAGTCGTGCGCCGTCCGAATATCGTGCGTCGTTGGGCGGGAGTTGCTTACATAGAGCGATCGGCGGTTACAGATGAGTTAATAGACATTTTATCTTCACCCGCTCAAGATGAAGGTGCGGCACAAACATTTTGTAATTTATTTAAGTCGGTAAGATTGCCCGAATTTTCTCCCGCCGCCACAGCGATATTGCCAAAATTAGAGATTCCGATGTTGTTGGTTTGGGGTCGTCAAGATTGTATGGTTCCCTTTGCGATCGCGCCTGTTTTAGCGTCTCTCAACTCTAAAATTAAATTTGTGGAAATGGAAAATGCGGGTCACTGTCCCCACGATGAGTATCCCGATAAATTTAATACAATTTTGTTGGAGTGGCTGGACGCTCATTTTGAACGGGCGACTAATGTAGAAAATTTGAAAATTGAAAGAATTCAAAACATCATTGAAGAAGCTAGTTAGGATTGGTCTTTAATAATCAGTTGGTTACAATTGAGCTAATCTAATCTTATTTATCCGCGAACGCTGAAAATTTTTTGAAATCCCCGTACGAAACGCTACAGCTTGTTAGTGTAGAAGAAGAATAAAGTTCGCTTCTCAACCATACTCGGTAAAAACCATGAGCAGAAATGCGATTACCCGCGAGTTAAAAACCCAAGCCACGATTTTAGGCTCGTTAGTCAGTACTTTTTGGGTTGTTGAAATCCTCGATCGCTTTGTTTTCCGCAACCAATTAGATATTTTTGGCATTATTCCGCGCCATTTTGTCGGATTGCGAGGGATTTTGTTTGCTCCTTTTCTGCATGGCGGGTTTCCGCATTTAATTGCCAATACCGTTCCTTTTCTGGTTCTCGGTTGGTTGGTTATGTTGCAAGAAACAAGCGATTTTTTCATCGTTACGCTATTTACAATGGTAGTCGGCGGCTTGGGCGTGTGGCTGTTTGCTGCGCCTGGATCGGTTCATATTGGCGCAAGTATTTTAATTTTTGGCTATCTCGGTTTTTTGCTGTTTAGAGGATATTTTCAGAGAAATTTGCCATCGATCGCGCTATCGATTATAGTCGGCGTAATGTATGGCGGTCTTGTCTGGGGCGTTTTACCAACTGACCCAAGAATTTCTTGGCAAGGTCATTTGTTTGGCTTCTTGGGTGGCGTTTTGGCAGCCAGCGCGATCGCCAAAGAAAAGCGCGTTTATGGTAAGAAGTAAGCGATCCTAACGAATGGATAAAAAAATTGTAAAGTTTCTCGATCGCTCAAAAGTTAATTTTGTGCGTATTCTCTGGTGCGACAATGGCAATGTCATTCGAGGCAAAGCCGTCCATACGAAGCGGTTATCTGACTATTGGGTGCATGGCGTTGGAATTTCAGAAGCACAACAAGCTATCCCCGCACTATACGATATTCCTGCTGCCAATAGTAGATTGAGTCCAGTGGGTGAAATTCGTCTCGTACCAGATTGGGAAACTTTAACCCAGTTGCCTTATGCGCCCGGTCATGCCAGGGCAATTGGAGATATGGTAAAAGACGGGCAACCTTGGTCGTGTTGTCCGCGTCATTTTCTTAAAGGGGCGATCGCAGCAGCAGCAGAGGAAGGAATCGAAATAAAAGCTGCCCTTGAAAACGAATTTTATTTACTGCAACCTTCAATTGAAAACATTATTCCAGCAGATGAAACCGTCTTTGCGTCTACCTTATCGATGGATCTTCATCAACCCGTTATTGATGAGATTGCCGAGGCGCTAATCGCACAAGGAATCTTGGTGGAACAATATTATCCCGAATCGGGTTTTGGACAGCAGGAAATATCGGTGCTGTATACAAATGCTCTTGCTGCTGCGGATCGACAGATTGTTTTTCGAGAAACGGTGAGGGCGATCGCGCGAAAACACAATCTCATCGCTTCATTCCTACCAAAAATCTTTATCGACCAAGCAGGAAGCGGCGCTCATATCCATTTTAGTCTCTGGCAAAATGGGAAAAATATTACTCCCCATCCCGACAATAGCGGACAGTTATCGCCGCTTGCCAGTCATTTTATTGCAGGATTGTTGACTCATTTACCTGCATTGATGGCAATAACTACCCCGACTCCCAACTCTTACAAGCGTATCCAACCCCAGAGTTGGAGTGGTGCGTTTTGCTGTTGGGGTTTTGACAACCGCGAGGCAGCTATTAGAGTTCCTAGCAATCCAGTTTCTCCAAGTCCGACTCATATCGAGTTTAAAACTGCGGATGCGTCTGCTAATCCGTATTTAGCTTTAGGTGCATTGATTGTGGCGGGATTGGATGGAATTCGTCAAAAGCTGGAGTTACCAAAACCTGTAGCGATCGATCCAGCCAATTTGCTCAAATTGGAACGAGAAGAATTAGGGATTCATCGTTTACCAAGCGATTTAGGCGTTGCGATCGCGCATCTGCAACAAGACGATTTACTTTTGAAAGCTTTGGGAGCGGATTTAGCTAAAGCTTTTCTTGCCGTGCGTTTAGTTGAGTGGGAAGAGATGCAGAATTGGGGATTGGGGAGAGAGGTGCAGCTTTTGTTGGAACGTTATTAACATTCTTTTCGCTAAACTACTTTTCTCTAATATTAAACGAATGTTTGCATTGCGATCGGGATCATTTTTGAGTAAAGGTTCATTTCTTAGCTTGAAATAGCTGTGAAAAAATTGATGACTGTAAACTTTTAGGAATTGAATATCTACCTATCTCAAATCTTGATAATCTTATTTGAAATTCAATTTGTTTTAATTGATTCCATCCTTTTTTTTGAGCTACTATATTTCCCATCTCTCGAAGTAGAGAGACAGTTTTTTCTAAAGCGGTTTCCTCTGATAAAATTTTTTTTCTAATTTTTTTGATTTTATTTTGTTGATCGGTGTTATAAATTATAAATACAAAACCCATTGAAATCATTATAAAAATAATTAAATAAATTAAATTATTTTTATCAGCATTAGGATTGACTTTTATAATTACATAAGCATGAAAAAAAAACTGAAAAAATATTCCTGAAAATATTCCACACAATAAAAATATAAAACTTTTTGTTTGCTTAGAAGTTAAATCATAAATTTGATCGGCATAAATCTCACAATTTTTTTTTAACTCTTCAGCAAAAGACATCAAACTATCTAAATCGTAATCTTCATAAGAAAAAGAATTTTTTTTACTTTCTTTAAAATTTTTTTCTTCGGATTCTGGATTAGTAGACGCACTCATGATGATGCCTCGCATATTGCTGTTAACTTTCGACTAAACTGTGCAAGATAATGATCTCGTTCAGCTTCTCTAAATTGAGATCGGTAGGTTTGATTTCCTAGTTTAAAATCATCAAGCTTACTACAAACAGGTAAAACATCCCAAGTAAATCGATCGCTACCCACTTGATTGCTTAACTTCTGAATTCTTTGTGTGAAAACACTTTGTCCTGCACAATAACGATCTCTCGCTTCCTCAACTGATGGATGGTAATATAAATCTAGCTTAGTGACAGCAATTAACATCCATGCTGGTTGGTTAGATTGCCTCATTGATTTTCGGATATAGTCACAAATCTCGTTTAAATCTTCTATTTCTTCTTCAAATCTTGCTTCACGGTAAGCTTGTAAGTTAGACACACTAGTTAATTGTTGAGAAAAAGGCGAACGAATCGTAGAAAATCCATTTGCTACAACGTAAATTACTCCATCAACAGGAGTTTCATCCCCAAATAATTCATCAAGTGCGCCTAACTTCTTAGGTGAATTTTGTCCAGGCAACACGGAAAAAGAAATAAGCTGTTTCTTAGTTTTCATATCTTTATACTCAACATCTTCCGATCTAGCTGGAGTTGAATAAAATTGATTGTAAGCTTTTCCCGTTAAATAATCACAAAGTACAGTCTTACCTACTCCTGGCAGTCCTGTAACAGCAATAGAGAGTCTTTTTCTTTGTAAAAACGTTTTTATCTTCTCCCAGTTGCTTATTATTTCTTCACGACGAGCATAGGCTTCTTCGGCTACTGGTAATATCCATGAATATCCTCCTAAATCCACCATTAAAAAGTTCTCCAACTGTTTAAAATTTTGCTATTTGGATAACTACTTTATTATAGAAATTCAGATTTGACATAATAATTTTATAATTTAATAAAAAAGAGGCATTTTGCCCCTTTATTAGTGCGCTCGCCAATTAATCACTTTTTGCATCTAACTCCCCATTCGATCGCGAAGTTCTTTTCTTAAATGAGAGCGATCGCCCATAACCTGAACTAAAGGCCCGCGTTCGGCAATTTCTACAATGGTAACGGAAGCAACGGGTATGCCAATGCGATCGCGAAAGCGTCCTACATCAATCCCTAGCAACTCGCACAACATAATCCGAATCGTTGCTTTGTGCGAGACAACCAAAACATTTCCTCCGTCGCAAGTTCGTTCGATTTCATCTAAGACGTGAGAACTTCGACGAGCAATATCAACTCCTTTTTCTCCCTCCGTCGGCGCACTCCATCCAGGGTCTGCCAACCAACGCACGTAATCATCGTGAAAATCGCGATCGACTTCTTCTGGCATTTTGCCTTCCCATTTTCCATAGGCAATTTCTTTGAGTCCGTCTCTGAGTTTTATATCTATCCCCAAAGAATCGCACAAAGGTTTGGCAGTAACCAGAGTGCGGTGCATGGGACTAGCAAAAACAGACTTCCAGGGTAAGTCTTTATAGGCATCAGCAAAATCGTCTGCCATTTGATACCCTTCTGGCGTTAGATCGACATCCAAACTACCGCAATAGGTTCCGCTTTGACTGGATACGGTTTCTCCGTGTCTGAGGAAGTATATTTTTAGACTCATAACGTGAGAGTAGGGGAGGCTTTTTCAGTTATCAGTTACCAGTTGATTAAACTACTTTTCTTTTGAATTCCTCACTTTCGACTTTCGACTTCTTATACTAACAAACACTGACCTCCCGGACAGAGTTGTACCATTTCAATCGGGACGGGTTGGACGTTCCAAATGTCTTGACAGTATTCTCGAATGGCGCGATCGCTTGAGAATTTGCCCATTCGCGCTACATTGAGTATTGACATCCGCGTCCATTTGTCGCGATCGCGATACGCCTCACTAACTTTTTCTTGAGCGTCGATATACGATTGATAATCGGCAAAGAGCATATATTCATCCCGATACAACAGATTGTCTACCAAGGGTTTAAATAAATCGGTATTGCCGCCAGAGAAGAAACCCGAACTAATCAAATCGATAACGGCTTTCAATTCCTCGTTGTTGTTGTAATAGTTTTTTGGATTGTAGCCTTGTGCTTTTAGATCATAAACTTCTTCATTTGTCAAGCCAAACAAGAAAAAGTTTTCTGCACCGACTTCTTCGCGGATTTCGACGTTAGCGCCGTCGAGAGTTCCAATGGTAAGTGCGCCGTTGAGAGAGAATTTCATGTTTCCCGTCCCCGACGCTTCTTTGCCTGCGGTGGAGATTTGTTCGGAAAGATCGGCGGCTGGATAAACTCGCTGACCGAGAGTAACGTTATAGTTGGGAATAAAGACTACTTTGATGCGATCGCGCACGTCAGGATCGTTATTGACGATATCGGCGACGGAGTTGATTAACTTAATTATCAACTTTGCCATGAAGTAACCGGGCGCTGCTTTGCCGCCAAAGATGAAAGTGCGAGGCGTAAGATCGAGATTGCGATCGCTTTTGAGACGATGATAAAGGGTAATAACGTTCAGAATGCCGAGATGTTGGCGTTTGTATTCGTGAATGCGTTTGACTTGTATGTCGAATAGCGATTCTGTATCGACGATAATATTGAGTTTTTGACGAATATAAGCAGCTAAATCTCCTTTAATATCCTGTTTGATTTGTCGCCATTGTTGGCGAAATGAAGCATCTTCAATAAACTCCTCTAATTTTTTCAATTCATCGAGATGTTTAATCCATCTGTCGCCAATTTTTTCGTCTAGCAGTCGGGTTAATTTGGGATTGCTAAGAACCATCCAACGGCGAGGGGTGACTCCGTTAGTTTTATTGCTAAACTTTTCGGGTTCGAGGTCGTAAAAATCTTTGAGAACGGTTTTTTTGAGTAATTCGCTATGTAAGGCGGCGACTCCATTAATCGCATGAGAACCGATACAAGCTAGATTTGCCATGCGGACGTATCTTTCGCCGCTTTCATCGATAAGAGAAAGGCGCGATATTTTGCTGAGGTCGCTGGGATATTTTAGTCGCACGCGATTGAGGAAACGCTGATTGATTTCATAAATAATTTCTAAATGTCGGGGAAGCAGGCGATTAAAAAGTTCGACCGACCATTTTTCCAAAGCTTCGGGTAATAAAGTATGGTTAGTATAGCCAAAGGTATCTTGTGTAATCTGCCAAGCTTTATCCCAATCCATAAAATGTTCGTCCACTAACAAGCGCATCAATTCGGCAACGCCAATCGCAGGATGAGTATCGTTGAGTTGGACGGCAAACTGTTGGGGGAAATTCTCTAAGCTTTCTCCTGTATCTAACAGCAGGCGAATCATATCTTGCAGCGAACAGGAAACGAAGAAGTATTGCTGTTGTAGGCGCAGTTCTTTTCCTTGAATTTGTTCGTCGTTGGGATAGAGAACTTTGGTTAAGTTTTCTGAGACGACCTTGGCATTAACTGCCCCGTAATAATCGCCGAGATTAAATGCTTGAAAGTCAAAAGATTCTGCTGCTTCTGCTTTCCACAGACGCATTGTATTGGCAGTATTGACTTGGTATCCTAAGATAGGGGTATCGTAGGGAATTCCTTTAACTAATCGGTTGGGAACCCAGCGCACGCGATAATTGCCTCGGTCGTCGCGATCGTGTTCGGTGCGACCGCCAAACTTGACTTCAACGGATTCCTCTGGACGGGCAATTTCCCACGGATTGCCGTATTGCAACCATTTATCAGTAATCTCGACTTGCCAGCCATCGTGGATTTCTTGGTCAAAAATCCCATATTCGTAGCGAATTCCGTATCCAATGGCTGGAATTTCTAGCGTAGAAAGCGAGTCTAGATAACAAGCTGCAAGGCGACCCAAACCGCCATTACCCAAACCTGGTTCTTCTTCTTGTTCGATGAGTTCTTGGAGATCGAGTCCCGATTCTGCTGCGGCTTGACGAATGCGATCGTATAATCCTAAGTTAATAAGATTGTTGCTTAAGTGAGGCCCGACGAGAAATTCTGCACTGAGATAGCAAACGATTTTTACCTCTTTTTTCCTGTAAGTTTGCGTGGTGTTGAGCCAATATTGTAAGAGGCGATCGCGTACTGTATATGCTAGTGCCATATAATAATCATTTTTCGTAGCGGTTCCAGGAACTTTGCCCTGGACATAAAATAAGTTATCGGCTAAAGCGCTTCTTAGGGTGTTGATGCTTAACCCAGTGCGATCGTCTTCTACGTTGATTTGAGGACTGATGGAGGTTTCTATTGGTAAATTCATGAGCTTGCGTTTGGCTATGTCAGTTGAATTATGAATTATGAGTTATGAATTATGAAATTTTTAAAAAACTTCAGTATTTAACATACATAATTCAAAAATTTGTTGCTTAAAATTCAGCAATTGTGAATTAACAACTCAGAATTTTCGAGCATATTTGCAAGTAGTGTAAGCCAAATAATCGATCCTCTACCTTTAAAAAAAGAAATAATTAATAAAGGTTTTAAGTTATTTAAGAAAAGTTTAAATTGAGTAAGCTAAGACGCATTTGAACCTTAATTTCTCAGATTAGCTAAATAAGTAGGCGATTGGGCAAAGCCCATGCTACGCGATCGCAATTAAATCTAGAATAGTGGGCAATGCCTACAATAATCCATTAATGAGCGTTATAAAAGTTTTGGTATTGTTCACCCTATAGAAATTTGAACTCAATATCTTGCCTGTTGCCTGTTTCCTCGTCTTAACAAGTCATTTAAAAGCGTGACAATGAGCAAGTTAGCTTCTTCTAGACAAGTTTCGCGGGTCGAGTGCATCTCTCAATCCATCCCCTAGCACGTTAAATGAGAGAACCGTCAAAATGATGAGCAACGCGGGCGGCCAAATCAGCCAGGGTTGTAATACTAAAATAGAAGCATTCGTTGCTACAGATAACAAATTCCCCCAACTTGGGTCGGGTTGTTGGATACCTAAGCCAATTAGACTCAAAACTGATTCGGCAACGATAAATCCTGGTACTGCTAAAGTAGCAGAAATAATAATGTAGCTAGCAGTTTGGGGCAAGATATGACGGATAATAATATAAAGGGGTTTTGCGCCCATTGCTCGCGCTGCTTGTACGAATTCTTGTTCTTTAAGCGAGAGGACTTGTCCTCTAATCGTCCTTGCAAGTCCCGACCAACCGATAAAGGACGTAATCAAAACAATTAATAAAAAGCGTTGGGCGCTAGTCAAACCAGGCGGTAAAACAGCAGCTAGCGCTACTAACAGATAAATACCAGGAATAGTCATCAAGACTTCTACCAAGCGCATCAAAATCGCATCCAACCAGCCGCCAAAATAGCCAGAAATTCCGCCAATTAACATTCCTAGCGGAAATGAGATAATAATCCCGACCAAACCGATAAAGAGGCTAATTCTACCGCCAAAAATGAGACGACTAAATACATCTCGTCCTTGTTCGTCAGTTCCTAATAGATTTAGTTTGCCCGTTCCTTGAGTAGAAAATAAATGTCTGTTAGCAAAGAAGCTTACGGGAGAAGGATTTTTAAAATCGACGACTAATTTGCGATCGCCCGTTTCTAAATCTGTTTTACTCTGAGTAGTTGGATAGACGTGCGGCCCTATCCACTGTCCTTTAAATTCCCCTTCTTGGGCACGCCAGTAAATTGTTGTAGGTGGCAGTAACGAACCGTCTAGCTGAGAGGTGTAAGGATTGTAGGGTGCTACAAAATCAGCGAAAATTACCACTAAATAAAAAATTAGCAGTAAAATAGCTCCAAAACGTGCTAGAGAATTATGCTTTAGTTTTTGCCACCAGTCCACGGTTGCCTCCTATAAAGAAGAAACATTAAGTAATGTGAGTTCGGGATAAGAAAAGGAGGGGAATAGTAAGCTCAAAGATGTGATTAATTCAGCATCCCCGTCCTATGTCTAGTTTAGAAGAATTATTTTGTCACATTGATAACTTTTGTCTCTGTTTTGAACCTCTTTGGCTTTCAGCTTCGGTTTAACCCGAACTCAGGTTAGATTAACAAGCTCAGTTCTTTAAATTTAAAAACCTCTTTTTCGTTCTGAAAAAGAGGTTAAAGAAAAAAATTAATAATTTGCTCGATTAATAGTCTCTAGCCGCAACCGTACCATTATTTGCACGACGGGTACGAGTACCAGCAGAAGAACCAATCAGAGCAGCTACCAAACCTAAAAGCGAGCCGAAGACAAACGACCATCCAACCTTAGCTGCATTTCCTGCTGCATCGCGCGCTTGTTGAGCCGTCACGTTTGGGTCTATAGCTTGTGGAGTCACCCCACCTTGCTGAGCTTGATTGACAATATCTCCAGCATTAGAAGCGAGTACGCCAAATGCGCCAGTTACGCCACTCGCTAGCAACCAAGCGCTAATAGCCAGCGTCGTCGCCCAGAGAATTGCGCCATTGAGTAAGCCCGTGCTGCGATTCATCGGGCCGCAAGCGCGAGCAGTTACCCAACCACCTATGAATAATGAAATTAATAAGCTAACAATCGACCAGATGCCAACTCCTAGTCCAACATCTCCTGCATTAGAACGAGGCGCACCGGAGCCAGCCAGACCGGACAAACCGATCGCCGCTCCTAATGAAGTTAAGATTAATTGAGAACTCAAGGCAACGACTAATCCTGCTAAAATAGGGCCCCAACGAACGCGATCGTGATATTCAGCGACTTCAACGACTGGAGGAACTTCAACTCTATTGCCTGGTCTATCTGTATAAGCCATAATTTTTACCTCTTTCTAGTTTTTTTCTAATAGATTCAAGTAATCTGAGGAATTTATTCTTCTTAACTTTAAAGGGGTCTTAATAACTTCTCATCTCCCTTGAGAAATATGTTCAAAGGAAGAGGTAGTAAAGAAAAACACGATAAAATATCGAAATATTTTTAAAAATTTTCTGAGTGAATTTGTAAAAGTTTTAATTTTTAATTCTCGTTTCGCCAACTCCACGAATAAATTGACGCACTCGCGATCGCCAACAGGTAACAACAATAATGACTAAGGTAGAATTATAAAAGTCACTAAGAAAGTTTCCCGCTGCCAAGCTTCCCGATAGATTGCGCCGGTACAAGACTGATGAAAAATTGCCTCTTCGCTAGTTTGACCAAATGGAATCAAAGAAGTCGCCCCGACAATGCCCAAGAATAGTAAAACGATTCCTGCTGACGCGAGTAAAAGCAATAAGATTGAGAATTTGCTAAGGTTAGCATCAGATAAAAATCTTTCAAATCGATTTTTCATCATTGACACTGTATTTTTCGACGGCAATCGGTTATTCTTGCACAGAGAAATACAATTGCGCGATCGCTCTTGCTACCTATTCCCATAAAAAATGGTTATAGGTTATCTATACTTTCTACTGAAAAATTAACACCTAACTATTATTGATAAATGAGCGGTAACTTTTCCAATTTTGTAGACCTATTAAGCTATAGAGCTTCAGCACAATCTGAAAAAATTGCTTTCACCTTTTTAGGCGATGGGGAAACAGTCACGGAAAGCTTTACCTATTATCAGCTAGACGAACGAGCCAGAGCGATCGCAACACAGCTTCAATTTCTCAATGCCAAAGGCAAACGCGCTTTATTACTCTATCAGCCCGGTCTGGAGTTTATTGCTGCCTTTTTTGGGTGTTTGTATGCGGGGGTTATTGCCGTTCCCGCTTACCCGCCTCGCGCCAATCGTTCGATCGAGCGCTTACAAGCGATTATCGCCGATGCCCAAGCCGATTTTGCGCTTACTACTCAATCGCTAGCGAGTACGATTGAAGGAAAGTTGCTCGGCTATCTTTCGACAGAATCCATACACTGTATCACGACAGATAATATCGAGTCGCATTTAGCTACTCAATGGCAGCCCAACGATCCTAATGAAGAGAATTTAGCATTTTTACAATATACCAGCGGTTCTACCGGAATGCCAAAAGGCGTAATGGTAAGCCACGGTAATTTAATCAACAATGCCCGCGCGATCGAAAGATATTTTCAAGATTCTGCCAAAAGCATAGGCGTTTCTTGGTTGCCCCCCTATCACGATATGGGATTAATTGGGGGAATTTTGCAGCCAATTTACGTACAAGCTGCTATGACTCTGATGCCTCCGGTTGCCTTTCTCCAGCGTCCTTTGCGCTGGTTGCAGGCGATTTCGCGCGATCGCGCTACTACCAGCGGCGCGCCTAATTTTGCTTACGAAATGTGTGTCGCCCAAATCTCCCCAGAACAACGGGAAACGCTAGATCTTAGTTGTTGGACATTAGCTTTTAGCGGAGCAGAACCCGTTCGCGCCGACACGATAGAACGGTTTACCGAAGCCTTTGCTCCTTATGGTTTTCGCAAAGAGGCGTTTTATCCTTGTTACGGGATGGCAGAAACTACCTTGTTGGTTTGTGGGGGGATTAAAGAAGCGCTGCCTATCTTAAAAATGTTTGACGGTAAAGCGCTAGAACAGAATCAGATCGTTAGTGCCAATGCGTCGGAAAACGGAAATGTAACTTTAGTTGGATGCGGACAGATTGGCGACGAACAAAAGGTTATTATCGTCAATCCCGCCACTTTAAGACAATGTTCGTCCAATGAGATAGGCGAGATTTGGGTATCGAGTCCAAGCGTTGCCCAAGGTTATTGGAATCGCAAAAAACAAACAGAAGAAACGTTTAAAGCTTATGTCACCGACACTCAAGAAGGGTCATTTCTGAGGACGGGAGATTTAGGATTTTTGCAAGATGGCGAACTCTTTGTTACGGGTCGTCTGAAGGATTTAATTATTATTCGAGGTCGCAACCATTATCCTCAAGACATCGAATTTACCGTTGAAAGAAGCCATGAGGCAGTTAAAGAATCTGCTGGGGCGGCTTTTGCTGTCGATGTCGATGGAGAAGAACGCCTCGTTATTACTTATGAAGTCAAGCGCACGCAGATTAGAAAACTCGATGTAGAAGAAGTCGTTAGCGCTATTCGTAAAGCAGTCGTTCAAACTCACGAATTGCAACCATTTGCGATCGCACTTCTGAGAACGGGCAGCATTCCCAAAACCTCTAGCGGCAAAATTCAGCGCCACGCTTGTAAAGCAGGGTTTTTAGAAGGGAATTTGGATGTAGTAGGAGAATGGAGACAGGGAGATAGGGAAAGTCGGAAGTCGGAAGTCGGAAGTCGGAAGTTAGAAATATGGGACAAGAAGACGGGGAATGTAGGGGCGCATGGCGTGCGACCTGGGGCAACCAACAAGCAACAACAAGCGATTCAAGAATGGTTGGTTAATAATATTGCCCAGCGTTTAGCGCTTTTGCCCGGTGAAATTGACGTTCGAGAACCGTTTGCTAGTTATGGATTAGATTCGGTACAAGCAATACGTTTGAGTGCCGAATTAGAAGACTGGTTGGGACGGAAATTATTGCCGACGCTTGCCTACGATTATCCGACAATTGAATCCCTGGCAAGCTATTTAGGACAAGATGACAATACAGCAGCAGTTGGAAGTAGCGAGGTAAGTATCGCGCCTCCTCGCTTAGCTACCCACGAAGCAATAGCAATTATCGGTATGGGTTGTCGTTTTCCTAGTGCAAATAATCCCGACGCTTTTTGGAAACTGTTGCATGAAGGCAAAGATGCCATTACCCAAGTTAAAGGACGTTGGGAAGGCGATATCTGGGGCGGATTTTTAGAATCGATCGACCGATTCGACCCTCAATTTTTTGGGATTACTCCCCGCGAAGCTAACGAAATGGACCCCCAGCAGCGATTGCTGCTAGAGGTGAGTTGGGAGGCACTAGAAAGCGCAGGAATAGCCGCAGATAGCCTCACAGGTAGCCTGACGGGAGTATTTATCGGCATTAGCAGCAGCGATTATTCTCAAATTCGACTGCGACATCAAATAGAAACTGATGCTTATGTAGGGACGGGAAATGCTCACAGTATCGCGGCTAATCGCCTTTCTTATTTCTTCGATCTGCGCGGCCCCTCTTTAACGGTAGATACTGCCTGTTCTTCTTCTTTAGTTGCCGTTCACCTGGCAGTAAAAAGCTTGCAAAGTGGGGAATGCGATCGCGCGATCGTCGGCGGGGTTAACGTTATTCTAGACCAAGAATTAACTCAAACCTTTACCCAAGCGGGAATGATGTCCCCTAACGGTCGTTGCAAAACTTTTGATGCGAGTGCCGATGGGTATGTGCGCGGGGAAGGTTGCGGGGCGGTTATTCTCAAACGCTTATCCGATGCCGAACGGGATGGCGATAATATTTTGGCGATCGTTCGCGGTTCGGCTATCAATCAAGACGGACGCAGCAACGGTTTGACCGCACCTAACGGCAAATCACAACAAGCGGTCATTTGTCAAGCCCTGGCTAATGCTGGCGTAACTCCCGCAGAGATCGATTATATCGAGGCGCACGGGACGGGAACCTCTCTTGGAGATCCTATCGAGGTTAATTCGCTTAAGGCGGTTCTGTTGCAGGGACGAGAACCCAATCGGCATTTGTGGTTGAGTTCGGTTAAAACAAATATCGGTCATTTAGAAGCGGCGGCGGGTATTGCAGGGTTAATTAAGGTCGTTCTTTGTCTGCAACACGAGGAAATTCCGCCTCATCTTCATTTGGATACTCTCAACCCGCATATCGATTTCCAAGACACGCCTATTTCTATTCCGACTCGACATCAACCTTGGCGGCGAGGAGATAAGTCTCGTTTTGCTGGGGTGAGTTCTTTTGGGTTTGGGGGGACTAATGCTCATGTAGTTTTGGAGGGATTTCACGCAGAGACGCAGAGGAGGCACGGGGGGCGAATTACTTCGCCCCATTTAGTGCCGTCGCGCAGAGAGGAGGAGAGAGGTTATCGCGTTTTTGCGTTGAGTGCTAAGAGTGAGGCGGCTTTACAGGACTTGGTTAAGTGTTATGAAGATTATTTGACAAATTGTTCGGATGTTGATTTTGCGGATGTTTGTTATACGGCGAATGCGGGGCGATCGCATTTCGATCGTCGTCTGGCTATTGTAACTAATTCGTCCGAGCAGTTGCGCGAACAGTTGGCAGCTTTTAGGAGAGGCGAGGAGTTTTCTGGCGTTTTATCGGGTACGGTTGAGAAGGGAATTAATCAGAAGATTGCATTCTTGTTTACGGGACAAGGTTCTCAGTATGTTGGTATGGGATCTCAACTTTATCAGACTCAGCCAATTTTTCGGGCTGCTTTAGATAAGTGCGCTGCTATTTTGGAACCTTATCTCGAAAAACCTTTATTGGAAATTCTTTATCCTAAGAATCCAAAATCCAAAATCCAAAATCCAAAATTAGATGAAACTCAATATACTCAACCTGCGTTATTTGCCTTAGAATACGCCCTCGCTCAATTATGGCAGTCTTGGGGGATAAAACCAAGCGTCGTTATGGGGCATAGTGTTGGCGAGTACGTTGCTGCTTGTATCGCTGGCGTATTTAGTTTAGAAGATGGTTTGAAACTGATTGCTTATAGAGGAAAACTGATGCAAGCATTGCCTAAGATAGGTGCAATGGTGTCAGTAATGGCAAATGAAGCAACGATAGAAAAGGCAATTGAAGCGTATAAAGATCGAGTTGCGATCGCAGCGATTAATGGTTCTCACAGTATTGTTATTTCTGGGGAAGCAGAAGCGATTGGACGGATAGTTTCTGAGTTAACATCTGTTGGTATTAAAACGAAAAAATTACAGGTTTCTCATGCGTTTCATTCGCCTTTGATGGAACCAATGTTAGAAGAGTTTGAACGAGTAGCTAGTCAAATAAAATACGCAACGCCTCGTATCGAACTAATTTCTAACTTAACAGGATTAGCAGGGGAAGAAATTGCTACGCCACAATATTGGCTCAATCATGTCCGACAACCCGTTAAATTTGCTTCTAGTATAGAAGTTTTAGAACAACAAAATTATCAAATCTTGTTAGAAATTGGTGCGAAACCAACCTTGTTGGGAATGGCACGAACGATTTTAGAAAGCGACAAACAAGGGCAAAATTCTACGTCTTATGTTTATTTACCCAGTTTGCGTCCTCCCCAAGAAGATTGGCAGCAAATTCTCACGAGTTTAGCGACTTTATCAATACATGGCATCAAAATAGATTGGGTTGGGTTTGATAAAGACGATCGACGGAAACGTATTTGGAATTTACCGACTTATCCTTTCCAACGCCAACGTTATTGGATTAAGGAAACATCTTTACTAGTTGCAGGAAGCAAACAAACGCAACGAATCGATCGCGATTGGTTTTATCAAGTTGAATGGAAAGCTCAACCTAAAATACAGGAAACATTGTCTAGCGATCGCGCTTCAGAATCTTGGCTCATTTTTGCAGATAAACAAGGAAAAGGAGATGCGATCGCCAAACAGTTACAACAATTAAATCGAAACTGCGTACTAATCTATCCTGGAGATGCTTATAAGCAAACCAAAAAGACTAAGAAAACTGCTGCTGGATGGGAAATCAATCCAGCTAATCCAGAAGATTTTGAACGTCTCTTTCAAGAATTATCTACAATTGCACCATCACTTAAAGGGATTATCCATCTCTGGAGTTTGGATATAAATCCCAACAAATTAACGCCATCTTCCTTAGAAAAAGCACAAATATTTGGTTGTGGAAGCGTCTTAAATTTAATTCAAACTTTATTCAAACAATCGATATCATCTCGAATTTGGTTGATTACCCAAGGGACTCAACTAATATATAAAAAAGATACGATTTCAGTCGCGCAATCTTCACTGTGGGGAATGGGTAAGGTAATTGCCTTAGAACATCCCGAATATTGGGGAGGTGCGATCGATTTATCTTGTAAACCAAATCAAGAAGAAATTAAACAACTCGTAGAAGAGATTGTTAATCCAGATGAAGAAAACTATTTAGCTTTTCGGAATGGAACGAGATATGTTCCTAGATTAACTAAGGCAGAAATAAGCCATCAAAAGTCCCAATTGAGTAGCAAAATTCATTCTGAAGGCAGCTACTTAATTACAGGAGGGTTGGGAGCATTAGGATTAAAAGTTGCTCGCTGGTTAGTCGAACAAGGAGCAAAAAGTTTAGTCTTAATCGGACGCAATAAACCTTCAGAAACAGTAACTCATACCTTAAAAGCTTTGGAACAACAAGGTGTTAAGCTATTAGTTACTCAAGCTGATGTTTCTAACAAGCGAGAGGTTAGCAAAGTATTAGAAAAACTTGAACTATCGATGCCGCCGTTAAGGGGAATTATTCATGCGGCTGGAGTTTTAGATGATGGAATTATACAAGGATTGTCTTGGGAACGCTTTTCTAAAGTAATGTCTCCCAAAATTAAAGGGACTTGGAATTTACATCAACTAACCCAAGATATTTCGTTAGATTTTTTTGTTATGTTCTCTTCGGCAGCTTCTTTATTAGGTTCGCCAGGACAAGGAAATTATGCTGCTGCTAACGCATTTTTAGATGCGATCGCGCATTATCGAAAATCGCAAAATCTTCCAGCTTTAAGTATTAACTGGGGTTACTTTTCCGATGGAATGGCAACTACTAAGCGCGTAGCTGTCAAAGGCATTAATCCTATTCCAACAGAAGAAGGATTAAATAGTTTAAGCGAATTACTTTCAACAAATCTCACTCAAGTTGGAGTGCTTTCTATTAATTGGGAAGAATTGAAACAACAATTCCCTGAATTAATAGAGTCTCCCTATTTTGATGAAATTATTAGTCCTGAAGTAAAACCTCAAGAGGATAAAACAAGCGAACGGCAAGCCGCGCTTCGCGAACGCAAACAATCGAAAATCTTTGATAGACTGTTCAAGTTAGCGATCGCAGAACGTGAAGAATTTTTAACAGCTTATCTGCAAACTTCGCTGGCGCAGATCGTACAGTTAAACGGAAAAAATATCTCTCCTAATGAAAATCTTCTCGATTTGGGAATGGATTCTTTGATGGTTATGGAGGCAATTAACCAGCTTAAAAGCGACCTCCAATTAATGTTATATCCCAGAGAATTTTACGAACGTCCTAGAATCGATGCGCTAGCAAAATATCTTGCTGCTGAATTTGAAAAAAGTTATGGCAATAGTCAGTCCACCGTAGGGGCGCATGGCGTGCGCCCTTCGCATGGCGTGCGCCCAAGTCATCAATCTTCAGTAGTTAGCGAACTCAAAAATAATTATCAAAAACTAACTACTAATAACCAACCATTAACCATTGACAAAAAACTTCCTCCTATTGCCTTCGTTCTCTCTAGTCCTCGCGCGGGTTCTACCCTATTAAGAGTTATGCTAGCAGGACATCCCAATTTATGCTCCCCGCCAGAATTGCACCTGCTACCATTCAACACGATCGCGCAACGAGAAGAAGAACTTGCTCTCTCTCATTTAGGCGAAGGATTGCAACGTGCCTTCATGGACTTACAGGGAATCGACGCGCCAGCCGCAGAAGCATTAATTGCCGATTTAGTCAAGCAAAATGCTAATATTCATGAAGTTTATGCAATGTTGCAAGAACTAGCAGGAGAACGCCTGTTAGTCGATAAATCTCCTACTTATGCTTTTCATCGAGAAACCTTAGAAAGAGCAGAAGCAATCTTTGCAGGTGCAAAATACGTTCATCTAATCCGCCATCCCTATTCGGTTATAGAATCGTTCTGTCGGATGCGGATGGATAAATTAGTCGGTTCGGGAGACGAAAATCCCTTCCAAATTGCCGAAGAAATTTGGACGCGCAGCAACCAAAACATTCTCGATTTCTTCGAGCAAATCGAACCAAATCGCCGTCATATCCTTCGTTACGAAGATTTAGTAAAAGAACCTGCTAAAGCAACGCAGGAGTTATGCGAATTTTTAGAAATTCCCTTTGACTCTTCGTTATTGAATCCCTATGAAGGACAGCGAATGACCGATGGCGTTTATGATAAATCCATGTCCGTTGGCGATCCCAATTTCTACAAACGCAAAGAAATCGATCCTAATTTAGCTAACGCTTGGAAAGATATTAAACTCCCTCATCAATTAGGAGAAAATAGCCGTCAAGTTGCGATCGCATTTGGATACCAACTACCAAATGAAGTCGAAAGTCGAAAGTCGAAAGTCGAAAATAAATATACTCCCTTGTCTTCCCGTCCCTCCCACACCCCCACCCTCCTACACCTCCACACCCCTACTCTTTCTATAATGAGCGAACAATATATCAATGTTCGCGGATTAGATTTATGTCTGTGTAGTTGGGGAGAAGAAAACAATCCTCTGGTTCTATGCTTGCACGGTATCTTAGAACAAGGTGCAGCATGGCATGAAATGGCAGTACGACTCGCGCAACAGGGTTATCGCGTCGTTGCACCAGACTTGCGCGGACACGGGCGATCGCAACACGTCGGTCAAGGAGGATCGTATAATTTATTAGACTTCTTGTCAGATATCGATGCTATTGTTGGGCAATTTAGTGATAAACCGTTTACCTTAGTCGGACATTCATTAGGTTCGATTATTGCAGCAATGCTATCGAGCATTCGTCCTCAAAAGGTAAAAAATCTTATTCTAGTAGAAACGGTATTACCCACAGAAGTTAACGAAGAAAACGCGATCGAACAGTTAACGTCTCATTTAGACTATCTCGCCTCTCCTCCCGAACATCAAATCTTCCCCGATGTTGCTACTGCTGCGGAACGTTTGCGCCTAACCACTCCAACGCTATCCGAAACGCTAGCAATGCAACTTGCAGAACGCATTACCGAACCCAATGGCGATGGCGTATGCTGGCGCTGGGATGCTATGTTACGTACTCGCACGGGAATTGGATTTAATGGAATCGATCGCGCTAAATATCTCGGACTCTTACGACAAATTAAAGCGCCAATTACGCTAATTTATGGCGATAGAAGCGATTTTAACCGTCCAGAAGACTTATCCGAGCAACAAAAAGCGATGCCCGATGCAACGCGAATCGTGCTTGCTGGAGGACATAATTTACATTTAGAAGCCGCGATCGACTTGGCTAAAATTATTGGTGGATAGGGAAAAGAAAAATAATTGCAGTTATTTATCAGGTTAGATCTAGCGAATCTGTCATTAAAAGCAATTTAGCTTAAAATGCTTATTTCTAACTTTTTCTGTTGCCTCTCAAGTTATCCTTCAGTCAATTCGTCCTTAGCGGGTTATTATGCCCAATCATTTACACGGTATTATTTGGCTAAAAACGCGATAGCGCCCAAAACCCCACAGTTTTTAGTGAGTTTATCGCTTTGACATCCTCACCGCCCCCACTGGGACGGTGATTCCAAAGATTGCTCTTTGGGCTTCCTCTTTCTACGAGTTGACTTGCTTGGAGGAGTTTCCCCACCCAAGTATTGGTCAGTCTCTCTCTTTGGCGTGAGTTCCGATGTGCCCCACCGTACTTAATCCTTTCTCTAAAATGTTCCGAGCAGCGTTCCAGTCTCTATCTTGTGTATGCCCACAGTGATGACAAACATGAGTTCTGACACTCAAAGATTTTTTAACAACTTTGTCACAGTTAGAACAATTCTGGCTGGTGTAGTGAGGCGGTACGGCAACCGTTACTACCCCAAACACCTTGCCAAAATACTCAACCCATGTACGAAAAGTCGTCCAAGCTGCATCCGATATGGATTTGCAGTAATGTCGATTTTTGACCATGTTTCTCACCTTCAAATCCTCATAGGCTACCAAGTCGTTAGACTGGACTACGCACCTTGCCAACTTCACGGCAAAATCTTTACGCTGCCTACTTACTTTGAGGTATTTTCTTGCCAGTTTATTTCTAAACTTGGCTCTATTTTGAGAACCTTTCTCAGTCTTAGACAAACGACGTTGCAGCCGTTTCAAAGACTTCTCACTTTTTCTAAGATGCCTTGGATTCTCAATGGTTTGCCCGTTACTATCAGTATAAAAGTGAGTCAGCCCAACATCCAACCCAATTGTTTTAGATGTTGGCTCTCGTTTCTCCAAACGTTCAGAGTCAATACAAAATTGTACGTAGTAGCCATCAGCACGACGCACTACACGCACTCGTTTGTATTGCTTCAATTGATAGAAATGCAAGTCGCGAGTTCCCCACATTTTAAAGGTTCCCGCTTCAAAACCATCGCTAAAAGTGATGTATCTACGACAAGAAGAAAGTTTCCAGCCTGTAGTTTTGTACTCTACAGAGCCGTGTGTTTGCTCAGACTTAAAGCGTGGATAGCCTTTTTTAAGAGGGATATTTTTCTTGCAATTGTCAAAGAAACGAGCAATAGCACTCCATGCTCTTTCGGCACTAGCTTGTCGAGCCTGAGAATTAAGCTTGTTTGCCCAGACAAATTCTTTGGCAAGGACAGCACAATATGCACTCAAATCGTATCGCCCGATGTCGCGGTTATCCATCCAGTATCTCAGGCAAGAATTACGGACAAAACGAGCAGTACGAATTGCTTCATCCAGCTTTTCGTACTGCGCCTTCAATCCCTCAAGTTTTGCCTCGAATACCAACATGGTTACGTTGTTGCATCTGACGTAAACCATTCTAACATAAATTTAAAAAGCCGCCCGCTCTGTGCGGGGCTTTCAACCCAAAATTTTCGGTAATAATCATTATTATGATAACTCAAAAGACTTTCAGTAACTTTTTATGGTTTTAATAAAACCTTAATGCAGTTATCGCGTTTGTGTTTAAACAACTCAAAAGCCTGCTTGGTTTCCTCTAGCGGCATAGTATGCGTAAACACTTTCGATGGATCGACTTCGCCATTGGCAACGCGATCGACCAACATTGGAATATACTTCTGACCGTACATTTGTCCCATGCGAAATGTTAAGCCTTTATTCATAGCGGCTCCCATCGGTATTTTATCGACAAAACCGCTATAAACTCCCATAATCGAAAGCGTCCCGCCTTTAGAGGCGGCTACTATCATTTGTCTGAGGACGTGCGGGCGATCGGTTTCTAGGCGAACAGTTTGCTTTGCCTCGTCATAAAACCCTTCTAAACCCATCCCGTGAGCCTCTAAGCCAACCGCGTCGATACAGGCATCGGGGCCGCGTCCCCCAGTTATTTCTTTAAGAACTTCGCCTGGGTCTACTTCTTCGTAATTAATGGGTTCTGCTTTAGCGAAAGTTTTAGCAAGTTGCAGGCGTTCGGGTACGCGATCGATCGCAATGACTCGTTCTGCACCCAACATATAGGCACTAAGCATAGCAAATTGTCCTACTGGGCCAGCACCCCAAACGGCTACAATATCTCCGGGTTTGATATCGCATAAATCAGCACCCATATACCCCGTCGGAAAGGCATCAGAAATCGGTAGCAATTTTTCGTCGGGAATGCCATCGGGAACCTTAATAGCGCCATAGTCGGCAAAGGGAATGCGGACGTACTCGGCAAAAGCTCCTGCATAGCCGCCAAACAGATGAGAATAGCCAAAAATTCCTGCCGTCCCAAAACCGAACAACGGTTCTTGCAATCCGCCATTCGGATTTGAGTTGTCGCATAGCGACCAGCGATGGGTTTGACAGTAAGCACATTGACCGCACCCAATTATTGAAGAGACGACGACGCGATCGCCTGGTTTTAATCTCTGCACTTGGGAGCCAACTTCAACGATTTCCCCCATGAATTCGTGACCGATAATGTCTCCCTTTTGCATGGAGGGAATGTAACCACTATAAATATGTAAGTCTGAACCGCAGATAGTTGTAGAAGTCACCTTGAGAATGGCATCGCGAGGATTTAGAATTTTGGGTTCGGGAACGGTGTCCACTCGAACATCTTTGGCTCCATGCCAGCATATTGCTTTCATTGTCGATCTCCTTAAATTAGTTATCAGCGATAAGAGTTCAAAGTTCAAAAAAGTCTCCCTTGTCCAATACTTCCGACTCCGCCGCGCACTTCCACGAAGTGAAGGAGCATCGCCTTTCCTCCGACGCGGACGAAACGAAGTTTATGAGCATCGCCGACTTTCGACTTTCGACTTTCGACTTTCGACTTACGTCCAAGGGACGGGCTTCGCCAACGACTTTCGACTTCTAATAACTGGTCACTGTTTAACGACAGGCTGGCTGTCCTTCGTTTGTGGCAATTTCGCCTGCTTCCATCAACATTTTGAAGCGTCGTAATTCGTCCCCAATTTGTTGTTCGGGAGATTCGCCAAAGAGTTTGGCAATGGTTGCTCCAAGTCCGCCTGCGGGTGGGTTGTATTCTAAAACGACTTTAACCTCCGTACCTCGTCCCTGGGGAGCCTTTTGGAACCGAACAAAGCCTGAATTATCGATATCGGCTCCTTCTACCGAAGCCCAAGCAATAAGCTGGTTTTCCTGTTCGCTAACGATTTCGGCATCCCATTCAACCTCGCTTCCTAAAGGAGCATTAGCAATCCAATGAGAGCGAGTGCGATCGATTTCTCGAACGGATTTAAGATGTTTCATGAAGGTCGGCAAGTTTTCTAAGTTGCGCCAGAAACGATATAGCTCTTCTTGCGACTTGTTAGAGATGGTTACTGTCTTTTCTACTCGTATTCTCTTTTCGCCGCCTACCGCTTCGCCGACAGTTTCTTGAAGGCTTTTTTCTCCTTTAGCACCGTGATAAGCTAAGCTACCTCCCACTAGTGCTGTAATCGCACCTCGCAAAGACCGATCTTTTAAACCCATTAAAACGAGTGCCCCGCCGCCAATCAGCGAACCCCAGCGTTCGAGTTCTCCGACACCTTCAGATTGCGTTTCTTGCGGTTGATTATTGGATGCTGAGATTGATTCTTCCATTGCTGTTTCCTTTAATTTGATTTTTTAAGGGAGGAACGAGGCGGGTAAAAACACTCGCTCCTCATAGCTAGCCACTTTTCCTTATGAGGCAAAAGGATTATTTTTGACAATCCAGTCCGATAAGCTAGGGATTGCTAGATGGCTAAAGTCTCCCTCTGCTTTGTTATATTCCTCTATTGGTTCGTAGAGGTTATTGGCATCATTTTCAGATTTGGGTTTATTAGTATGCTGTCCTGGAATGGCGAGTTGTAGGGCGGTATCGAGAAGTTGCGGCGATAGTTTTTGCAACACATCGAGTATCCTTCCAACATCCCCAACAATAAAATCTCGCATTGGATGTTCGGCAACGTGCAGGATGGCTTCAGCAACGAGACTGGGTTGATAATAGGGGGGAATGCCTGTCGGTTGAACTCCTAGTTTAGTTTTTGCTTTGTTGTAGAAAGGGGTATTAATCACCGCGGGCATAACGTTTGTTACGCTGATGGGCATTCCCTCATTCATCAGTTCTACTCGTAGAGACTCAAGAAAGCCCTCAACGCCGTGTTTAGCAGCCGAGTAAGCGCTCTGAAGCGGCAGGGCACGCCGCGCTTCAACTGAGGTGACGTGGATAAGCGCCCCGCGTCCCTCGCGCCTTATATAAGGGAGTGCGGCCATTGCTCCATATACCTGTCCCATGAGGTTGACATCAATGACTCGCTTGAATTCTTCGGGCGTAGTTTTCTCAAAGGGAGCAACAAGACCAGTTGCAGCAACGTGTACCCAGGTATCCAAACGACCGTAATGCAGAACGGTTTTTTCTGCGATCGCTCGTACTTGCTCGACATCCGATACGTCTGCTGCGATCGCGATCGCTTCGCCGCCCATTTGGGAAATTTCAGCAACTAAAGAAGCTAATCCTGTCTCGCTACGCGCTGAAACGGCTAGTTTTGCACTTTTTTTGGCAAATTTACGCGCAGTTTCTCGACCGATACCGCTAGATGCTCCGATAATTGCGATAACCTGCTCGTGAATGGGTTTGAGTTTAATAACTGTCATGTTTTACTTAATACACTTTGGTCGAGTCTGGTTGATGCCGATGAATTCTGATGAACTAGAGTTAATAAAACTTTCTACTTTTAGCAAACTCAACAAAATGCTAAAAATTTCAGAAAAAATTTGTTTGGCAAAAACTTATATTTAGATCTAATTTACTAATATTTATTTAATTAATTCCCTCCCATAAGTAGTAGTTAAAGCGAACAGTCTGGTACTTCTTAGGGAAGAAGGTTAAATCAAACTATTTTTTATTTGCCTAAATTTACCTTTTCAAAATCAATACAGAAATACAGAGAAATTTGCAGTACAAACCCAAAAAGCGTGGGGAAAGCTAAACTAGATTAAAGAAGCGTTACAAAGCTTAAAACTATTTTTTGTAAAAACTTGCTGTACCTGTAACTTTAAAATGGCTATTTTTCGTCAATACATTGCTCCTTTTCTCATATTACTCGTCTTTTTAGTCGCTTTACTCGCTACTAGTGCCCGTATCTTCTTACCTTCCGATATGGCAGCACCCGCACCAATCGAACCAACAACCCAAACATCTCAAAATTCCTCTGTGATTTTACCTAATGGGTCACGATCTACCTAATGGCTATCAGTTGCGAATGGGTTCGCACAAAGATAGAATTTTGCTGACTCAGTTCATGCGATTGACTTATCAAGAACTGTTCCCCGATCGCCAGGATTTTGCTCATTTAGCTCAAACAGTCGAGAGTTATTTATCTTCAGATACGCCTCTGTGGTGGGTTGAATTTACGGAACCGACTCCAGTCGCTTGTTTGTGGATGGGAAACGCAATCGATCTCATCGGTGGCGATCGCTATGCTTATATCTTTCTCCTTTATGTTGCCTTAGAACATCGCCGTCGCGGAATTGCTAAAGCATTGATGCAACAAGCTCAAATGTGGGCAATAGCGAGGGGCGATCGCCAAATCGGTCTTCAAGTTTTCTCTCACAACCAAATTGCTCTTGACTTTTATCGCAGTTTAGGATATGAAACCCAAGCGTTTTCCATTGGTAAATCTATTTGAAGGCAAAAGAGAATAGGGAATAGAGACAGAGTTAAGAATTAAAGATCGGTATTTGATGCGATAATCGATCGAGTATGTATAACGATGACGAACTCAGTGTAATTGAATCAGAAGAGAAACTAGATAGTATCACCGATCCTTTGGATTCAGTGGAGTTGGAACCAGAAACCCTTCCCCCCGATCCAGAAGAAATGCTGGTTATGCTAACTAGCGACCAAACGCCACAGCGAATGCTGGCGGCGAGAGCGTTTTGCGAACTTCAAGACGAACGCGCTATCCCTCATCTAATCCACTTACTCAGCGATGTTTGCCCCTTAGTACGGGTAAGCGCTGCTTATGCTTTAGGACGTAACACGAGTCCCGATGCAGTCGAACCGTTAATTGCTGCCCTCGATCGCGATTGGAATGGCTACGTTCGCAAAGGGGTTGTTTGGGCGCTAGGAAATTGTCGCGATCGCCGTTCGGTTCGCCCTCTAATTCATGCCATCAAAACCGATATTTCTGCGGTACGCCTTTGGGCTGCCAGCAGTTTAGCACAAGTCGCTAAACTCGAATACGAAGATATTATTGCTGCCATTCCGCCTTTAATCGAAGCTTTAAGGCGCGATCCAGTAGCTGCTATTAGAAGTAACTGCGCTTGGACTATCGGACAGTTGTGTCGCGAATTGCCTTTAAATGTTATTTATGCCACTGCGATCGACTCTCTTTTAGAAGCTTTGGTTGAAGATGAAGATCTAGGCGTAAAAGAGGACGCTAAAACTGCCCTATTAAAAGTGGGCGATCCTCGCGGTCTTCAAATGATTGAAGATTTGGAATTAGAAGGAATAATTTAAAAAGTCGAAAGTCGAAAGTCGAAAGTCGAAAGTTTTGATTCTCCCTTGTCTTTCTAGATTTCCTAATTCGCGATCGCTAATACAAAATGATCGATAACTAATGACAAAACCATTAATAGTAGGAATTAGCGGGGCTTCTGGCTTAATTTATGCAGTACGAACCTTAAAATATTTGCTAGAAGCCGATTACGCGATCGACGTAGTAGCATCAAAAGCAAGCTATATGGTATGGCAAGCAGAAAGTAACATTCGTATGCCGCCAGAACCAGATTTACAAGAACAATTTTGGCGAGAGCAAGCAGGAGTACCCAACAAAGGCAAGCTGTGCTGTCATCGATGGGGAGATGTGGGAGCAACGATCGCGAGCGGTTCTTTTCGGACTCTAGGAATGCTAGTTATTCCTTGTAGCATGAGTACAATTGCTAAACTAGCAGTAGGGATGAGTTCTGACCTCTTAGAACGAGCGGCTGACGTACAACTAAAAGAAGGTCGTCCTTTGGTTGTCGTTCCTCGCGAAACTCCTTTTAGCGTGATTCATTTGCGCAATCTTACCACCTTAGCAGAAGCAGGCGCTAGAATAGTTCCGGCGATTCCTGCTTGGTATCATAACCCGAAAACTGTTGAGGATTTAGTTGATTTTGTCGTAGCTCGCGCCCTAGATCAACTGGATATTGATTGTATTCCGATCGATCGCTGGAAAGGACATTAATTAAAAGTCGAAAGTCGGAAGTCGAAAGTCGGAAGTAAGAAAAGTAGTGCGAGCATCTTGCTCGCGATCGGGACAAACGAAGTCAAAGCAAATGTTTTCTTTTGTCTTCCTAGTCCTTTCCCGTTTTCTGCTCTCCCAATCGCCGAACGTCCAAGGGACGGGCTACGCCAACGCCATTCACCAAAATAACTATGCGATTCATAATTTTATTACTATTGCTAGGTATCGGAATAGTTTTCTTTTTGCAAAACCAGCAGCTAGTGACCTTAGTCTTTTTTGGAAATGTTGCGACGGTGACTTTGCCGATCGCGGTTTGGGTTTTATCGTTTACCGGAATTGGTATTCTTACTAGCTTTTGTTGGCAAGTTTTATCTTCTATAGGCAGACCATCTGCTTCTGGAAGATCCTCAGCACGGCAATCGCGACCTTATTCTTCCCCACCGCCATCGCCGCCACCGCAGCCACGGGTTACTGAAATTTTCTCAGATAATAGACCCCCACAACAAGATTTTGCGCGATCGCCTACTTCTACTCGACCATCGAATGTAAATCCGAAGGATTTTGAAGAAGAATGGGACGATTGGCAGGACGAACAACCTAAACGCGAACCCGTGCGCGACTTTGTTCGCGAATTTCCCCGCGATTACGATTCGCGTACCGCTAAGAGCGATCGTATCGAACCCGAAGTAGAAGACGAACCTATCGACAATTCGGAGCGCATACCAAAAGATAACGCCAATCTTTTTGAAGTGCAACAACAGCCCAAAACATCTAATCGTACTGGTTCGGTCTATTCTTATGTCTATCGCGAACCCAAAGATAAACCAGAGAAAGAACCACCTGTAGAAGATAAGAAACCAGAGACACAAGAAAGCAAGGGCGATCGCGTTTATGATGCTGATTATCGAGTGATTCGACCGCCCTACCAGCCACCACCGCCAGAACAACCGAGGCGAGACATTGAAGATGATGAAGATTGGATTTAGAAAGCTGAAATGTCGATGCGCGAAATCCCTAGCTATATAACGCATTACTATAACGAGGGAAGCAACATTTTGAAAAATATTTGTAGCTATCCCGACGAGATAGCCGAGGAATTTTTATCTAATCTAAAAAAAAGTGGCAATCTCGTTTACCTATCCCGATAGTATGCCAAGTTTAGCGATCGCATTCCCCAAAAGATTAAATGGGGATTGACAAAGATCTTCTGTGCTAAGTTGGGAGCTTGAATTTTTAAATATCCAAATAATAGATTAGCATCGCCTCCGGTTAAAGCAATTTGACTGTTAGGAAAGCGCTTTAACCAATTGCTTAGAAAATCTTGAATTCCTGCTAATAATGTATAAACTACGCCACTTTTAATGGCTTCTAGCGTGTTTAATGCAAAGCGTTCTGGTAATTGTTCCGATAAGATTACTTCGGGTAAAGCAGCCGTTTTTGTAGCGAGAGATTGTAACTGCACTCTTAATCCAGGCAAGATTGCACCGCCAATTAAATAAGGATTTTTATCTGCACCTGTAAAGGTTAGCGCTGTTCCCGCATCGATGACCAAACAAGGAAAGCCTAATGTTGTCCCCGCACCCCATAACGCCAAAGCGCGATCGATTCCTAATGATGGATAAATTCCTGCTAGAGGAATCGCATCTAAGGTTACTAATTTAGCATGGGGATATGTTTGCCAAAGAGCGGTTTGTGACGAGACGACAGAAGCAATATAGATGGGGAGATGAGAAACGCGATCGCTTAAAGAAGTTGGCAAAATCTCTTTTAATAATTGCTCGTTGACAAAATTGTCGCGAAAATGTTCGCTATCCCAAGATTTGTGGAAGTTTTCTCCTCGAAACCAAGCCCAATGTAAGCGAGAATTGCCGATCGCTAATCCTAACCAATCTTTGTGCGTAGCAGCATTCTCCATTGTTAATTCCGCTCGGATTCTCTACTCACAAGACTTACCATTTTTGTAGTTATTTGAATAGCACTTCATTAAAATTTTATAAGGATAGGGAGAAATATGAAAATTCTGTCAAGTTACTCCAATTCATGAAAAAAATTACTAATATGGATAGCAAATGTACGTAAATGAGGTAAGAAAAACAAAGAAAATTTTTCCTTATGACAAGTCAAACAAAGATCTATCCTAACCACTGCGACTAGGGTTATTTTCTTAAAACTGACAGCGAACAATAGAGAATAGCTTAGTTGGTCATCGATCGAACTTAAAAAATACCTCGGAAAACCAGTAATAATGCTCTAAGAAAATTAGAGCATCCTTCTCTTCATACAATTTTTATCAGTTGTTTTGATTTTTGTTTAATTAATTAATAAGCCTATAGGTAAGTTAACTGAGATTCTGTTAGCGATCGCAGTTGACTTGCGATGGCGATCGTCGTTCTAAAAATCATTAAAAAATTAGGAAAGTCAAATGCTTATTAATCCCTTCAAAAAAGTATGGCACGGTAGAAGTCAATCTTTTGATAAATCTCCTACAATTGACAAAATTTTTATTGCTACAGAAGTTACTCATTTCCGACAAATACAACCGCATAAAACATCTAAAGCTGCTTTTTTTAAAGGACTAGGACATCTTGACTACAAAGCGTCGCGTCGGTCTTCTAGCTATGCTTATGGTATCTCTGGCAATGGTTCTAAGGTAATTGGCTATAGTTATAACGGAAGCGATGAGGAAGCATTCTATTGGGATAGTACCAAAGGAATACAGAGTTTAGGGACTTTGGGCGGTTCTTTTAGCTATGCTTGCGGGATCTCTGGCGATGGTTCTAAAATTGTCGGTTATAGCTATAACAATACTAATTGGGAAGCATTTTGCTGGGATAGTGTTAGAGGAATGCAGGGATTAGGCACTTTAGGCGGTTCTTTGAGTCACGCTTACAGAATTTCTGCTGATGGTTCCAAAATAGTCGGATACAGTCATAACGGCAATTATACAGAAGCGTTTTGTTGGGATAGTGCAAAAGGAATGCAGGGTTTAGGCACTTTGGGCGGTTCTTTCAGCCAAGCTTGGGATATTAGTGCCGATAATGCTAAAGTAGTGGGAGAAAGCTGCAACGGGACGCATACAGAGGCATTTTGTTGGGACATCCAGGGAATGCAAGGATTAGGCACTTTGGGCGGTTCTTATAGTACTGCTTATGGGATTTCTGCTGATGGTTCTAAAATTGTTGGTTACAGTCACAACGGAAGGTACGAAGAAGCTTTTTGTTGGGACAGTACTAAAGGAATGCAGGGATTAGGACATCTTAAATATAACAAGTGCGATCGCTCTGTTAGTCAAGCTTATGACATCTGTGCTGATGGCTCTAGGATAGTCGGAAAAAGTTATAACGGCAATTATACAGAAGCGTTTTTGTGGGATAGCGTCCAGGGAATGCGTTCTCTTAAATCGTTACTCAGTAACGATTTTGGGTTAAAATTGGCAGGCTGGACGCTAACTGAAGCAAGGGCTATTTCTGATGATGGTTCGACTATTGTTGGTTGGGGTATCAATCCCCAGGGACTAGAGGAAGCTTGGATAGCACGATTGGGACATAACAGTGACCAGTGACTAGTGACAAGGCAGACAAGGAGGAAAAATACATAAAACCTTTCCCCTTTCCCCATTTCCTAGACCAGTTACCAGTTACTTGTCACTGAATGAATAACTGAGAGGGCGCAAGGAACCTGCTGCCCCTACAATATAATTCCGTACTTATCAACTCTCAACTTGCGTTAATATTGCTTGAATTGCCCCTACAATAATTTCTGGCTCGTCTACCCATACAAAATGACTGCTATTGGGTGCTTGTATCTGCTTGCAATTATCTGACAGCTTAAGCAATTCTTCGTGCATTTTATCTCGCAAGCGATCGCCTGCTGCAATTGGCATATAAAAAGTCCCTAGCGTTTGTTGAAAAAATGTTTTTGCTTTGATATTAATAATGGGAATATTGCTTAAATTATCTATTTTACTGACTTGACGAGCGCTAGCTTCTAAATTCCACATTTCTCGCCACATCGTTAGCCAATGTTTGGGACGATAAAAAGAGCGTTTTACTATTGCTATCTTTTTAGGAAATTTGCGAAGTTCTGGTTTGATTAATTCAAATATTCCTAGATTGCCTAATATTCTAATTAATCCTAAACTAGCTCCCAAAGTTGAGATAGCAAAACCCGACATGAAAAACAATTTAAGAATAACAAGTGAAAATGGCATTTTGAGCATTTCTTTTTCGTGAAGTCCATCGGTTAGAACAATACCAATGACTTTTTCGGGAAAGCGATCGGCGTAAAGACGAACATTGTAACTGCCAAAGGAATTTCCAACTAAAATATAAGGAGGTTCAATGTCTGCTTTTGTCAAAAGAATATCTAATTCTTGAACGATTTCTTCACTACAACGAGGTTTGGGACTTATTTCGCTCCATCCATATCCAGCGCGATCGTAGATACAAATTCGCGTAATTTTAGCAATTTCTTCAATTAAAAAATAACCTTCTATTCCACC
The DNA here is from genome assembly GCA_025454425.1 of Hydrococcus sp. Prado102. GTDB lineage: Bacteria > Cyanobacteriota > Cyanobacteriia > Cyanobacteriales > Microcystaceae > Hydrococcus. The sequence continues at coordinate 32,027 of JALOOL010000018.1, forward strand.
TAAACTATGGTCGATGATAACAGTTGGGCGTCCCGTTCCTTGGGAGTTTAGATGTAGTTTATAACCCCCAACATCAATAAGTTGACCTAGTGGTTTATCTGTGCGATTTTCAATCCAAGTAGCAAGCAATTGATAACTTGTTGTTACCAATAAAAATATCCAGTTTAGAGGAATAGACATAAATCAAGTTAAAATTTTCATAGAATTGTCTAAATAGCAGTTCGCGATCGCTCAATCTTATAACATAGATAAAATATAAATAAAAGCGATCGCGCCCTTAAACTGAAATTTCCTTGTCTTTAAACAATGGCGGACACCCATTTGGCAAAGAATTCGCTTGTTCTAATCGAGAGGCGATCGCAATTATAGTCGTTTCTGCGGCGGGTTTTCCGACTATCTGGATGCCTGCTGGCAAACCATTAGTATCAAATCCTGTAGGGATCGCGATCGCGGGTAAACCGCTAGCATTAAAAGGCGGACAAGGAGCAACCCAGTTAATAATCTTATCTAATGTTTCTTGGGGCGATAACTCTGCCCACTCGCCAATACGAATTGGTTGGTGAAGATAAACCGGAAGGATTAAAATATCGAATTTCTCGAAAAATGCGACCAGACGACGCGAAATAAGCTGCATTTGTGCGACTGCTTGTAAATAATCTCCCGCCGAACCTGCTTGTTCGCCAACCCAACGATTTAAAGGACTCAAGAGTTCCCCAGGAATTCCAGATCCCGTTACTCCTGCTTGCCAAACTTTTTTGAAAGGTTCGACTAAATCCGCGATTTCTAAACTCACAGGTTCGAGAAGATGCCCCATCTCTTCCAAACGTCCTACGGTTCCCCGAATACCTTGTTGACAAATTTCTGCTGCTTCCCCAAAAGGTGCTAATCCAGTAGAAAATGCAATTCGCAGTTGCTTGGGTTCTTGACGAGTCGCTTCGAGAAAAGAAATGTCTGGATCGGGCAACCAGTAAGGATCTCCGGTAGTATATCCCGACATCACATCTAACAAAGCGGCAGCATCGGCGACAGTACGCGCCAAAGTGCCATAAGTAGCAATTCCATTGAGAACATCGCCTATAGGTGCATAAGAGATTCTACCTCGCGAGGGTTTAATGCCTACAAGTCCGCAACAAGTCGCCGGGCCGCGAATAGAACCGCCAGCGTCGGAACCTTGGGCAATGGGACACAATCCTGCCGCGATCGCGCTTGCTGCTCCGCCACTCGATCCCCCTGCTGTATAATCTAGATTCCAGGGATTGCGCGCGGGTGGAAATCCAGGCGGTTCGGTATAGGGAAAAGAACCGAGTTCTGAAGTGGCGGTTTTTCCTAAAATAATGAATCCTGCCATTCTCATTCGCGTTACTATGCCATCATCGTAAGTAGCAATGCGGTCTTTGAGGGCGGCTACGCCATAGCTACAGGGCATCTGGGCAACGGAATTGAGGTCTTTAATTGCAGTGGGAACGCCGAAAAAAGGTGGCAATTCTGAAGGGTTTTGAGTATTGCTTAAGAGTTCTGTTTTCGTTTTAGCGTCAGCTAAGGCAGTTTCAGCAGCGATGTAGAAATAACTGCCTACTTGGGGATTGTATTTTTCGATGCGATCTAAATACAATTGGACTAATTCTAGAGGAGAAATTTGGCGATCGCGTATCAATTTTGCTTGTTCTAAAGCTGGCGTAAAAGCCAGATCGACTGAATCAATCATGAATTATGAATTTTAAAAGTTCAGTAGGTATTAATA
>JALOOL010000221.1 GCA_025454425.1 Hydrococcus sp. Prado102
GCTTCTGGAGGAGTTCTGTCGGGGGCTAGTAGTAATATTAGTCCTTATAAGATCCTGTGAACGAAGAATCCCCGCCGTTCCACGGCGCGGGAGTGTCAACCAACATCCATCTTTTCTTTGTTAACCCAACCAAATCGCACCGCCTAAAAGCAGAAGAATAAGAATTAAAGCCACCCAAATAAATTTGTTATCTTTCGTGTTAACTTTACTGAGATCGATCGGTTCAATGATAGGCGACGCTTCTTTTTTAACCGTACCGCTACCGCGAAGGTATTGACCGCTACTCTCAGAAGCTTTACTTAAGTCGGGGATTTCGGTCATCCACTCGCGCGGTCTTTGTAATTGGGGCGCTTCGATAATATATAACAAGCGTTTACTTTGTTTTCGGATTTCTAAGTTAGGATGTTGAGTCAGTTTTTTGCACAAAGAAATCGCTTCTTGTGACTGATTAGCAGCTTGATATGCCGTCACCAACCACATTTGTGCCTCTCCACCCAGACGCGAGTTAGGTGCGACTAATTGACAGGCTTTTTCTAAATGTTGCACGCCTAGACGATACTGACCTCGCTCAAAGGCATACTTGCCTTGTTGATACTCGCTTTGAAATTGTTCTTGTTTATCTGAAATCACGTTTTGACCAAACAATTGACTTTACTTTTCTGGGAAGCGAATAATATCATCGTCGCCTAAATATTCTCCATTTTGGACTTCTATCATCACCAGTGGAATAACGCCTGGATTCTCAACGCGGTGAGGAGTATTCATCGGAACGTAAGTTGATTCTTTTTGTTTGAGTAATTTTTCTTCGTGATTGCAGATAACTCTTGCCGTTCCCGAAACAACTATCCAATGTTCGCTTCGATGATAGTGCATCTGAGTGCTGATATGATGTCCTGGTTTGACGACAATGCGGTTGATGCGATAGCGAGAACCTTCTTCTAGCATCGTTACCGTTCCCCAAGGTGGGTTTCTAGTAATTTCTTCTTCTTCAAATGAGAGAGTTTGTTGAGCGTCGTTATTTTGATTATTGTTCGACTTGTTACTCATTAGCCTAACCTTTGAGAATTAACTATAAAACTGTTTGGCAATCGGCGATCGCTTATCGGTAAATCGATTTGGTAATTGTTCGGGCGCGCGCCATGCGCCCCTACGGTCACTGGTCACTGGTCACTGGTCACTGATTTAAGCTCGCCCGTTAATTGCATCAACTTTAGTCTACAATTGCTCGACTTTGTACGTGTAAAAATTTTGAAAAGCTCCGATTGTCTCAAAATGATAGCTCGGTACTGGAGACGGAAGCGACAGATTAGTTTGATAGATGCTAAACAATAGATAGTTTTGCCGCGTCGTCTGTTGCGAGACGATCTCTCTAAGCTGGGGTCGCCCCGTATCGACTAGCGTTTTACAATAACTTTGGACAAATCCGCCTAATTTTTCTGATAATTGCGTACAGCCCTCAGTTTTTAAGTATTCAGCTAGTTGTTCGGTTGCATATTGTTCGTATACTTGGCTACCTGGATTGGTTGCTATCATCAATCCTCCCAATCCAATTAAAGCCACTCCTCCAACTAAAATTAATTGCTGACCAACTTTCATGAATTTGTTCGCTGCCGATCGCTATCGATCTACAGCGTAGCTTAGTTTGAGAAGATTGACTCACAAACCTTACACAAACGCGATCGCCCGCAAGTTGACAAGCTCAATCGTGCTGGTGAATAATTGTATTGAGTTAGCGCGATCGTTGCCTAATTTAAGTTTTTTGACGGGTCAACTCGTTAAATCTTTTAGCTCTTGATTTTTCCAAAAAAATATGTTATAGCAGTAGATAAGAGCTATATAAATGTATGTTACCGAACAGCGATTTCGGAAAAGCTTTAGATTACATTAAGGAAATAGACAAACAAGATTTTTCTAGTTTGATGCCTAGACCTGGCTGGAAAAAAGTACCAGATTTATAGGTAAGGAGTGGGTTCGTAATTGTCTTTTAGAATCGCTCCCCATCTAGAAAATTCGACGAAGTAACAGGCAAAGTTTTCAGGATAGATAAGATTGTTTTTAAGGTAAACGTTAAAGCAATCTCGATTAAATCTTTTTACACTGGGGCAAATAGATTAAACTGTCCTCGGAAATGCCATTGAAATTTGAATAGAAAAAGAGCAATGGAAAGCCTGGAAAACGGTCATTCCAGAAAACACGAACAATTTTTATGAGTACCAAGCAAGTCCTAAGTCAATATAAAAAAGGCGAACGTAATTTCCAAGGTATACAAATTTTCCAAGCGGACTTTCAAGCAGTCCATTTAAATCGCACGAATTTCAAACAGGCAGATTTACAACAGGGTAAATTTCAAGGCGGACAATTCATCAACTCAAACTTTAGCGGTGCGGATTTAGCGCAAGCTAATTTATATCGAGCTAGACTAATTGATACTAATCTGTCTCAAACTAATTTGACAGAGGCAGTATTAATCAAAGCAGATTTAAGTGGAGCAATATTGAGCGGTACAATTTTAAAAAGAGCCGATTTGAGTAAGGCTTGTTTGATTGGTAGCAGTTTGGTTCAAGCGCAACTATTTAGAGCCAAACTCAAGCTAGCTAATCTGACTGGTGCTACGCTGACGAGCGCAATGCTTAGAGGCGCAGATCTAAGCGAGGCAATTCTAACCCGTGCCATTCTCACTGAAGCCAATCTCAGCGAAGCCAAGTTGAAAAAGGTTAAATTAATTCGCGCTTATCTACATCGCGCTAATCTCAAAGGAGCTAATTTACAAAAAGCGAACTTAAGTTTTGCCGATTTGCGATCGGCAGATTTGAGGGGAGCCAACTTGCAAGGTGCTAATTTAGAAGGGGTTAATTTAACTTCCGCAGACTTGAGAGGCGCTAACTTAAGTCAAGCTAACCTACAAGGAGCCGATTTAAACGCTGCTAATCTCCAAGAAGTCAATTTAACCCGTGCAAATCTAACGGGAGCTAATTTGCTCAATGCCAACTTAGGCAATGCTAATTTGTTGAAGGCAAACTTATCTGGAGCGGGTTTGTTACTGACTTGTTTGACAGGAGCTAATTTAAGTAAAGCAAATTTGCAGCAAGCAAACTTAATTGGCGCTCAATTAACCGAAAGTAATTTAATCGCAGCTTCATTAGGCGAGACAATTATGCCAAATGGCAGTTGTAAGTCTCAATAAAAGGGATCTTGTAAATGGCGATCGGAGATTGGCGATTAGTAAATTGGAAATTTATTCCTTATGTTATATTTATTTCCTAAATATCCCGATCTCCCAGTCACCAGTCCCCAATGGCTCGATATCCCAGTATCCCAATCGCCAATATCTAAGATCGGTGAAATTACGTAGGTAATTGCCATTAACCTAATTTTTTCAACAAAAATACGGATAGCTATTGAGATCGTATAATTGCTATGCTATACCTATAAATCTTGAAAAGTTTTAGTGGAGTAAACATAAAAAGAATGAACAAACTGGGAACCCATCTGATTCTCGAAGCTTGGCAGGCACCAGCAGACCTTCTAAACGATGCCGAACGAATTCGTCAGGCTCTTATGGACGGAATTGCTGCCGGAGAAGCAACGTTGATCGATATGTGCGTTCACCAATTTAGTCCCCATGGTGTCACGGCAACTGCAACTCTAGCAGAATCTCACATCGCTATTCATACTTGGCCAGAACATGGCTACTTCGCAGCAGATTTCTTTTTCTGCGGTCGGGGTAAACCGATAGAAGCAATGAAGATTTTGCAAAAGGCACTTCAAGCTAAGCAAATTAAAATTCAAGAAATCGAACGAGGGTTTCCAAGTATGTCTAGTACGACGCAACACCTAAGCGAAACCGTTTTTCAAGGTGTTGCCTAAGTGAGATAATCAAATTGGAGTTATCTTTTGCTTGCGTTTAACTAAACAAAACAATAACCCGCCTTCATTCACTATTGCGATCGTCTACGTGAGTAAGGCGGGTTGGTTATTTGGGGAAAGGAAAAAGGGGAAAGGGGAAAGGCAACAGGCAACAAGGAAATAGTGTTATTTTCTTTAAAAGTGCGATCGCGATTTTGTAGTATGGGTTGAGGGACGAAACCCGTCATCATAATGTCAATTGTTAATTCTACCAAATACGCTCGTTAACGATAATCTTTTTTGATGCTCTCCATATTACATCTTTGACGTAACAATGAAAAGCGCGATCTCTGTCTGCTGTTGTTGGGTTTCGTGACCTCAAACGCGCTTGTTCTCAAATAAGGGGAAACCCCAAGACCGCACTGGCTCCCCAACCTACAAATAATTGTGTTTATCTATTCATAGGTTTAGCGATCGCCGTTAGATAGCTGTTTTTCGATCGCGCGACACGCCATATCTACCCCATCCTCTGTTTGGATAATACGGCTAATTTCTACTGCTTTAGTTGAGTAACTAGAATTGTTCAGTAATTCATTCAATTCCTTGACGGCATTTTTAGCTGTATAGTTTTGGCGCGAAACAGTTCGCGACGTTCCTAATCGTTCGAGTCGAGCAGCATTGTCGGGTTGGTCGTGACTATAGGGAACGACTAAGGTTGGATGTCCAGAACGCAATGCCTGAGCCGTTGTGCCAATCCCACCCTGATGTACGATCGCACAAGCGCGCGGAAATAGTTGTGAGTAGGGTACATAGTCGAAAGCAACTATATCATCCGGTAAGTTGTCAGGCGGTGCATTCTTGCCAATCAGCAATACAGCACGACGATTCAACTGCTTTGTTGCTTCGATGCTTTCTTGGAAAAACCGACCTGGAGCAAGGACAGCAGCAGAACCTAGCGTGAAAACAATGGGTGGTTCTCCTGCATCAAGAAAGCGATTTAGTTCTGGTGTTAATCGCGATCGCTCGTCGTCATAAAAGGTAAAGCCACACGTAACGGTATTAGGCGGCCAGTCTGGTTGGGGTTTGCCTAATACTGAGGAAAACAGCGCTAAGACTAAGTAGGGCGAAAACTTGTCATCTACAATTGGATTGCCAATTTTTGGTAATCCAAGTTCTTGTCTGAGTTCGTGTATGGGTTGTCCCCAGGAACGGGTGACGAATTTGGCAAAATTGATTACTCCGCGATTCACTGTTGGGCCAAGGGGACGTAGTTTTGCTAAAAATAGAAAAGGCGGCAGTAAAAATGGATCGTAAGCCGAAAAGAATGAGCCAGGTGCTAGCGCACAGACAGCCCATCTAATCTTCAATTTCTCTGCTACAATCCTTGCTGCGTAAACAATTTCATGAGTCACAATGAAGTCGGCATTCTGTGCCACGTTCATCAGGTCAGTGTAGGTATCGCGCAAATTTGCTAAAAGATAATCGCGGATAAAGCGCTCCGTTCCTTTTTTGAGATCCATCATCATCGCGATCGCTTCTTCGTCTTCAGGCGAGATGGGGTCAGGACGGATATTATGAAACTCAAAACCAAGAGATTCAATTTTGGATTGGTACTGTTTGGAGGTCGCAAATACGATATCGTGACCGCGATCGCGCAGACCTAAACCAATGGCGATCGTTGGATGAAGATCGCCTAACGATCCTATTGTAGTAATAACGATCCGGCTCATGACTCGTTAATCCGGTTGAAACATGAGTAATTCTCATGTTTATATAATATGAGCCTAACTCATGTTTTGGCAAGCAGTTTCTTCAAATCGATGCGGAAAAAACCCCAACAGGCACGCTCTCAAGAGCGAGTTAAGCGAATTTTAGATGAAGCAGAACGACTATTTCTTGAGATGGGGTATGAAGCAACGACAACGAAAGCGATCGCGCTTAAGGCTGAGATTCCGATTGGGACGTTGTATCAGTTCTTTCCCAATCGTGCTGCGATCGCAGTTGCACTTGCCGTCCGCTATGCCGAACAGCTTCAGCAATTATTCAGCGACTTACACACAACAGAAGCAACTCGCTTACCGCTGAAAGATTATCTAAATCGAACCGTCGATACTTTTCATGAGTTTTATGCCGCGCATCCAGGGTTAATAATAATCTTTGGGCAATTGCGCCAAACTGCGCCAGAAATTCAAAAAGTAAATATGGAGTTCGATCTTCAAATCGAGCAGCAAGTAGCAGAATTCTTTTGTCGATGCAATCCAAAGCTCGATGTCGCGCAGGCAGAATTGATTGCGAAGGTTGCCTCAGACACGATTAGAGTCTTGCAAACATCAGCGTTAGCAACCAACGATCGAACCTTGAGAGAGCAAATCCTAACTGAAGCCAAAAAATTACTCTTCAACTACTTGCAACCCTATCTATGTAACGATAGTTCTCAACTACCGCCTCGCGGGTAGTTTTGAAATTATGATTGCTAATCTACTGGCAAAATATTAAGCGATCGCAATATTAAAACGCTAAGGGAATGCTTAGATCGAATCGATCGAGATATTCCTATGGAAGTAGTTAGAATGAAAAAACCGTTGCTTGCTCTCATTGGCTTTCTACCAAGCATCGCTAACTATGAGTCTCAAAAAAAAGCGTCAATCTCCTCAATTTCCACAAATCCCTCAATTTGGCAATCTATTACTATTGCTAGCCGGCGTATCGTTCTTAGCGTATTTATTTTGGCCGCGCTCGTCTGAAATTGCGACACAACCTTACAGCGAGTTTTTAGCACGGGTCGAAAATGGGGAAGTGGCGCGGGTGAGATTAGGAAATAGTTTGATTCTTTATCAACTTAAACCGCCTCTGAGTAATTTTGAAAACCCTGACGATTTTTTAGCGCTTCCTGAAGACCCATTTGGGACGAAGAAAACAGCGAGAAATCCTTTTTATGGAGATTCTTCGCCAGAACCCAAAAAACAGCTAGGAGGGGAAGTTTTAGCAACTGTACCGATTGACGACCCGCAATTGCCAGAACGATTGATGAAAGAAGGGGTGATTTTTGAAGCGGTTCCCCCTCCTCAGAATACTTGGTGGATGACCTTATTAGCGTGGGTAGTTCCTCCACTGATTTTAGTAGGAGCGATGCACTTTTTACTCAATCGCGGCGAGGATCGTAGAAGTCTTGCTTTTAGCAAAAGCAAAGCAAAAATGTATGTCGAAGGCGAATCGGATCGCATTACTTTTGCAGATATTGCGGGTGCAGAAGAAGCCAAAGCAGAACTAGTAGAAATTGTCGAATTTCTCAAAAATCCAGAACGATACGGCAAAATCGGGGCGCGTATTCCCAAAGGCGTGTTGTTGGTCGGGCCGCCTGGGACGGGCAAAACGCTGCTTGCCAAGGCAGTTGCAGGAGAAGCAGGCGTAACATTCTTTAGCATCTCAGCTTCGGAGTTCGTAGAATTGTTTGTGGGAACGGGTGCGGCGCGAGTTCGCGATTTATTCGAGCAGGCGAAAAAACAAGCGCCTTGTATTATTTTTATAGATGAATTGGACGCGATCGGTAAATCTCGCAGTAGCGGGGGTTTTGCCAGCGGTAGCAACGACGAGAGAGAACAAACTCTCAATCAGTTGCTCACCGAGATGGACGGGTTTGCAGCAGGGGATGCAACCGTTATCGTCCTTGCTGCGACCAATCGCCCAGAAACCCTCGATTCAGCTTTATTGCGTCCGGGAAGATTCGATCGCCAGGTGCTAGTAGATCGCCCGGATTTATCGGGACGCTTGGCAATATTAGAAATTTACGGTCGTAAGGTACAGTTAGCAGAGGATGTAGATTTGAAAGCGATCGCAACTCGTACGCCTGGTTTTGCAGGAGCAGATTTAGCTAATTTAATCAACGAAGCGGCACTTTTAGCGGCGAGAAATCAGCGAGAAACCGTTACTCACGAAGATTTAAAAGAAGCGATCGAACGAGTCATCGCAGGGTTAGAAAAGAAAAGCCGAGTTCTCAACGAAAAGGAAAAGCAAATTGTTGCCTATCACGAAGTCGGACACGCATTGATCGGTGCAGTAATGCCTGGAGGAGGTAAAGTTGCAAAAATTTCTATCGTTCCTCGCGGTCTTTCTGCTTTGGGTTATACGCTGAAAATGCCGACTGAAGATCGATTTTTGATGAGCGAAGCCGAATTTTGCGAGCAAATTACCATGCTTCTCGGCGGTAGAGCGGCAGAATCCCTCATTTTTGGAAGCGTTACCAATGGTGCGTCAGATGACTTGCAACGCGCCACCGATATTGCCGAGAGAATGGTGACGATTTATGGTATGAGCAAGGTTTTAGGCCCGTTGGCATATGATAAGGCTCAACAGACAAGCTTTTTAAGTAATGGTGCGCCTAGCCCCCGTCGTTTGATGAGCGAAGAAACGGCTAAAGCAATTGATGAGGAAGTCAAGCAAATTGTCGCAACGGCTTATGAAAAAGCATTATTTCTTCTCGATCGCAATCGGGATTTATTAGACGCGATCGCGCAACAACTTCTGAGAACGGAAACCCTCGAAGGAGAGGAATTACAAGCGTTTTTAGAGCAAGTTCGTCCTGTTTAATAATCTTTTTGCTCTGATACTCTGAAAAGGAAAAGCGAAGGGGAAAACTCTTATTTATGTTTTCCCTTGCGTGGTCTTTTCCTTAAATTTTAAAAGCGCATTTTTGATTTTTGACCTAATTAATTTACTTTAGTTTTGCTCGAATTTCTTCGACTCGTTTGCGATTGACTCCGAGATCGGATTGTCCCAAACGAGAAGCCGATCGCACGTGGATGACATTCTCGTTAGGATCGAGGTAATATTCCACGTCATCGACATAACCCATGAGCTTGCTTTTGAATTCTGCGTAGAGATAGTTATCGGTTTGTTCGATAATAGTCGTTCTCTCCATACTTTCGATCGCTTTTCGCAAATCGGCGATCGCGACTGCGGGTAAAGGAGCAATTTTTGATTGCGCGTCTTGACTCTGAGAGTTGACACAATTGGGAGAACCCGGACAAGCAGCGAGTTTCCCATCTTTTACGCCTAAATTAGTCGGTCTTTTACCAGAAAAATTAAACACGATTTTCACTCCTCGATTGATTCACAATTTTTATGGGTTGTTAACGGTTTACCGTTGTAAATATTCTTTCTTGTCCTCAAGAGTCTACCTTGTCTCTCTTCCGGTCACTGGTCACTGATTACGATGCTTTGGCTAAAACCGTTTTCTCGGTCAAAACTTCTATGGCTGCTTGATACTGCTTGTCGTCTTCTGAGCCAACTTGTTGGTAGGCGATGGGATCTTGGGGGATAACGCGATCGGGAACAATTCCTAATTTATGAATGTCTTTGTGAGCGGGAGTTTCGTATTTAGCTACGGTAATTGCCAGTCCAGCACCATCGGGCAATTCAAACAACGATTGAATCAATCCCTTACCAAATGTTTTTTCTCCAACCAGCGTAGCTCTTCCATTGTCTTGCAAAGCGCCAGCTAAAATTTCGCTGGCGCTAGCAGTTCCTTGATTGACTAAAACGACTAAAGGTGCTTTTGTTAAGGACGATCCCGATGCGATAAAACTATCTAACATTCCCTGTCGGTTGACGGTGTAAACGATCGCGCCATCATCTAGCCACAGACGAGCAATTTCAATCCCAGCTTGTAATAAACCGCCAGGATTGTTGCGCAGATCGAGTATATACGCATGAGCGCCGTGGTTTTCTAAATTTTTAACAGAATGAGCGATTTCTTGGGCGGCATTAGCGCTAAATTGAGATAGACGCACGTATCCAATGGGAAAGTTCTTGACGCGATCGTCGAGAGTAGCAAAAACTGGACTTAGAGAAATGCGATCGCGAACGATGTCAACTTGTCGCAAATTATTATCGCTCGAACCGTTAGGTTGTATGGTTAAAGAAACCGTTGTCCCGCTAGGGCCTCGCATTCTAGCTGCGGCTTCGTCTAAAGTAATGGTTGAGGTATCTACGCCATCAATTTTAAGGATGCGATCGTGCGATGCTAGTCCCGCTGCTTCTGCGGGAGAACCTGCTATAGGTGCAACGATTTCTAAATTTCCTGTTTCTGGATTGATATTAATCTGCAACCCAATTCCCGATAATTCCCCAGCCGTGCTAACTTGCAAGTTATGATATTGTTCGGGTCTGAGTAAACGAGTAAATGGCTCGTCTAGCGATGCTAGCATCTCCTCGATAGTTTTATAAGTTTCTTCTCGGTTAGAAAGGGGCTTTTTTATATATTTTTGCCGCATTAACCACCAATTTTGATGGTTAAAGGTTTCATCTATATAGGATTGATTAACCAGTCGCCAAGAGTGTAACAATAACTTTTGTTCTTCAGTAAAAGCGGCTGCACTTTGCGTCCAACCAATTAAAAAAAGAAAAAGAGAAACACTAAATA
>JALOOL010000222.1 GCA_025454425.1 Hydrococcus sp. Prado102
AGCCGTCCAGTCGTCCGATAAATCCGCCCTAATAGCCACCACCAGCGATAGAGGCTGTCGTAAGCAAAAACTTCTCCAGCAACAAACTGTGCTTGCTGGACGGCTGATTGCTCTAATTGTCGAGCTTCCGATTCATCTTTTTCCTGATTTGCCAGTCGCGCGTCTCTGCGATATTTGCCAACCAAGCGACTCGAAGCTGTCGTTAGATTATTTAAAGCCGCAGTCTCGATGGGGTAAAGCAACGAAACACGAAATTTACTGTCGCAGTAGCCCTCAAAACTTTACAGAGTTTGGATTTCAGCCATCAATTTTTAGAGATGCAGAAACTTCATGAGCCATAGACTCAGATAGAAGCTCATAATCTAACTCCTGCGGTTGTCGATTGAGATCCAAACTGTAACTACCGAAACGATTAATATGTCCTGTCAGATAAGGACTCAACGCACCCATAACCTCTTCATCAATTCTATAGCCTTCACCAATCAGTTCTTGTAAGATTCGGCTCATCTCAAAGACGTTGTAGAAAATCAGGCAATTCGATACTAAATGGTTGTACTTGATAATTTTGCGCTGTTCATCCCGACTATTAGTAAAGATCGTCCCCGAATGACCAAACCCCACCCATTTAGCCAAGCCGTTGAATGCCTCACTCTTATTCACCGCTCCTTGAATGATGCTCCGTAACTCTTCACTACCCAAGTATTCCAACAAAAATACGGTACGGACAACCCTTCCCAATTCGCTAAACGCTTGATAGAGCTTATTTTTATGGCTATAAGTGCCTAGCTTTCTTAAAATGGTCGAAGCAGTAAATTTTCCTGCCTTAATTGACAAGACTACTCGCAACATATCTGGCAGATGAGTTTCGATTAACTCCCAATTGACTACCTCCGAAAACAGCCCATCTATGTGTTCGTAGCGAGAGGAGCGATGGGGACGATAGAACGTTAAAGAACGCCAGTTACGGATAACTTTCCCCTTCGGTCTGATAAGCCACTACCACATCTCGTAAGGTGCCAATTAAGCGATCTGTCCTCTCTGAATGCTCAAGTGGATAGTATGCCGAATTCGCTTGGCTGCCGTGGCTAGAGTGTTGAAAACGGGGAGTTCGTAACGGTGGTGAATTAATTCTTCAATGGCAACGTTAATCAAGTCGGCTAAATCGTGTTTGGTAATGGCTGAAGTAGCGATAGAGGAAACGATTAACCGCCGCGCCTCGACTCCGTAGGGCTTAATCTTAAGGTATTCTCGAACCGCAATAGCGTGCCGCCATTTCGCCCGTGAAACATCATATTTGGCAAGAGTTCGAGGTGTAACTGATAGCTTCATCTGCTCCCCCATGTGTTTTACGATTGCTTGGGGGATGGATTGCAGGGGAATGAAATAACCTAAGCGTTGAAAGATTTTGAGTAAAATGAGGAAGCAAGGGCGAGTAGCAGCCGTTCTAGTGTGGTGGATAGCCAATTTCACATCTTCAGATGTCGGAGTGTATATTTCTCGCAGTTCTTTGTCTGTAAAATGACTTTTAAGACGGGGATAGGCTGTTTCGGCAACACTCGGCACTCAGGTTGATTCCTGCAACGATTTGAACAGACTTTCTAGCTTACTCGATTGTTGACATCTTTGTAAGGTTGACCGCAATAAGGACAAAATTTAAATTTGAGTGACATAATCGGTTCGTTACATCGCATACAGCGATCGCGCAGAAGCGTTCCGCATAGGAAGCAATATTTCGATCGCAAATCAAACCAGATGGGGTCGGCTTCCGTCCCAGGCTTCCAGCAGTGAGGACAAATTTTCAAAGTAATTACTTGCGTTACGCTCGCGCCTTTACAAACGGCATCAAGATAATTTTCTGGAATCCCTAAAGCCCCCGAAAGTCCAGCTTTAGTCTTAGCATTAAGCCGTGTTGTTTTCCCTGACTCAATTTTGCCCAAGCTTTGAATGTGAATTCCTGCCTTAGCGGCTATTTCTCCCTGACTGTTCTTAAGGCTGGCTCTGACTCGGCGCACGTATTGAGCCAGCGTTTCTCCGTCAATCGGCAGCTTATCATGAGAAAAAGTCACGATCGAAGTATAGATAATTAAGTTAATTAAAAATATAGACTACTTTTTTACTTATGATAAACTAATTTGACAATTGGCTATAGATCAAAGTGACTATCACTCTAGCAAGCTTAACTACAAAATTTCTAGAACGATCGGGGCTGAGTCAGAAGACAATTCGTTCGTATGAATCGACTTTATTGCCTCTAGTAAAACAATATGGGCGATCGCCAGTCGAGCGACTAACTCGCCAACAGCTAGAGGAATATCTAAACAATCTCGATCGCCTTAGTTACACTACTCATAACCGCCATCAAGCAATTCTTCAATCACTTTTAAACTTCGCTGTCGAGGAGGAGTATCTAAATGCTAACCCCATCTCTAAACTGAAACGACGCAAGCCTGATAAGGAGAAAGGAGAACACAGCAGTGACGAACTCATCCGCTACCTCAACCCCGAACAGCTTGCTATCCTGTATCGACTCTTGAAAGATAATTCCTATCAACCCGAAGTTTACCGTCTGCGAACTCTCGTCACTTTATTACATCGTACTGGATCGAGAATCTCTGAAGTGTTAGCGTTGGATAGCGATCGGCTAGACTCGAACAATCGTAAATTTCAAGTGATTGGCAAGGGGAACAAGCAGCGATGGTGTTTTTATAGTGAAGATGCGGCAAAAATTTTAGAGGAATATTTCAAGTATTATCGTCACTCTGGACATCCTGCCCTATTCACTGCCCAACAGCCTTTTACCAAAGAAGTTAGCCGTTTAAGCTACCGTACTGCTTATCGGGACTGGAGTAACCTGATTGAGAAAAGCCCAAAATTGAAAGGATGTAGGCTGCACGATCTTCGACACACGTTCGCTACAGAACGAGTAGGATTGATGGGAATTGAAGAATTGAGGGCATTGATGGGGCACGAGAACATTCATACGACATTACGCTATCAAAAAGTCACATCTTCTCGCGCAGAAGAAGTGGCAAAGAAAGTGTTAGATATCTTAGTAAATAGTCAAAGCCAGTCAAATTTTGATTGATTTAAAAAGTATAAATAAATAAAAAATTTGCTTTATTTAAATAAATAGATAGATAAAGAGTATGTAAACTACTCTGCCTCAGCAAACTGAGAGTTGCTCGAAATGAGTTGGTGTTTTAGTATGATTAGGCAAAGGACAGAGCAAGATTTTGCTTTAACTTCCTATGTCTAGCATTTCTGGATATCACAATCTCTGTCAAATTTATGAAAGTGCCAACTCACTGGTTTACCGAGGTGTACGAGAACGGGATGACAAGGCAGTTATCCTTAAGATGTTAAAAGAAGACTATCCAACTCCAGAAGAACTGCGACGATATAAGCAAGAATATGAAATTACTCGCCATCTAAACTTTAATGGCGTTATTAAGGCGTATGGTTTAGAACCCTATCAACGGACGCTGGTGATGATTCTAGAGGATTTTGGCGCGTCATCGTTGAATTTGTTAATGCAAGACCGATCGCTTACGTTAGCTGAGTTTCTACCCATCGCGATCGCCATTACTGATAGTTTAAGTCACATTCACGCTGCCAACATTATCCATAAAGACATTAACCCCAGCAATATCGTTCTCAACCCTGAAACAGGAGTCGTCAAAATCATCGATTTTGGCATTTCTTCCCGATTACCTCGCAGCAATCCAACCTTTAAGAATCCCAACATTTTAGAAGGTACTCTAGCCTATATTTCCCCAGAACAAACGGGAAGGATGAACCGCACGCTAGACTATCGCACGGACTTTTATTCTCTTGGCATTACCTTTTACGAATTACTTACCGGACAACTACCGTTTTTCACAAGCGATGTTTTGGAATTAGTACATTGTCATATAGCAAAACAGCCTCTTTTTCCTCATGAAATTGATTCTGAAATTCCTCAGACTCTCTCAGAAATCGTCATGAAATTAATGGCAAAAACGGCTGAGGAGCGATATCAAAGTGCTTATGGGATTAAAGCCGATCTCGAAGAATGTTGGCATCAATTTCGACAGCACGGTGCAATATCAAACTTTACTTTAGCTCGTACAGATATTTCTGAAAAATTTCAAATTTCCCAGAAACTTTATGGCAGAGAAAAAGAAGTTGAAACCTTACTGGCGGCATTCGATCGCGCCAGTCAAAACCAACGAGAATTAATGTTAGTAGTTGGATATTCTGGCATCGGCAAGACAGCTTTAGTGCAAGAAATTTACAAACCGATTACTGCTTCGCGAGGTTATTTTATTCGAGGAAAATTTGACCAATGTCAGCGTAATATTCCTTACAGCGCGATCGCCGATGCTTTAGCAGAATTAGTCAAGCAATTATTAACGGAAACTGAAGCAGAATTAGCACAATGGCGAGAACAAATAAAAGCTGCTTTGGGAACAAACGCACAAGTCATTATTGATGTTATTCCCGAAGTCGAATGGTTAATTGGCGAGCAATCTGCTGTCCCAGAAGTTGGTTTAATAGAAACCCAAAATCGTTTTAATTTAGTTTTTACCAATTTTCTTAAAGTATTTTCGCGATCGCGACATCCACTAGCGATATTTCTGGATGACTTACAATGGGCAGATGGGGCTTCTTTGAAGTTAATACAATTGCTGATGAATACTTCATCGCCAGGATTATTTTTAATCGGTGCGTATCGAGATAATGAAGTATCCTCTGCTCATCCATTAATATTGACTTTGAATGAAATTATCAAAACTGAGACAATTGTTAATCAACTTAACCTCTCACCTTTAGATTTATCAACGATCGCGCAAATTCTTGTTGATATCTTCAATTGTCAGCGCGATCGCGCTTTGCTATTAGCAGAGCTATTGCAAGTTAAAACGGGCGGCAATCCCTTTTTTATGAATGAATTTATCAAATCGCTTTATAACGAGAACTTATTAGAATTTAATTATCAAAACTTAGTTTGGCAGTGGGATTTAGAAGCAATTCATCAACGGGGATACACAGATAATGTTGTTGAATTGATGACAAGTAAAATTCAAAAACTGCCAGAAGAAACGCAACGCCTGTTGAAATTAGCAGCTTGTATCGGCAATCAGTTTGACGTAAAAACTTTAGCCTTAATTGAGGAGAAAACTTTAGCAGAAATCATCAAAGATTTGTTTCCAGCCGTTTCCGAAAGTTTAGTCGTCTTACTTAGCAATGTGAGTGAATTGCAACTTCTGGCAATTGCTGAAGGGGAATTTCCCATGTCGCGATCGCTAGAATATCAATTCATCCACGATCGCATTCAACAAGCTGCCTATAGTGCGATTGACGAGTCGCAAAAACAAATTGTTAACTTACAAATTGGTCGAAATTTATGGCAAAATACTTCATCAGAAGAGATATTGGATAAGCTATTTGAAATTGTCGATCGTCTTAATTTTAGTGTTGAACTCATTACCTTCCAACAAGAGCGAAGCGAAATAGCCAAACTGAATTTGAAAGCGGCTCAAAAAGCAAAATCTGCAACGGCTTATGATGCTGCCAATCGATACGCGATCGCAGGAATAGCATTATTAGCAAACGAGCCTTGGAAGCATCAGTATCGTTTGAATTTATCGCTATATGAAGAAGTTGCAGAAACGGCATACCTTATGGGTGACGCAACTGCAATGGAAGAATATATTGCAGTAATTTTGCAAGAAGCGAAAACTATATTTGATAAAGTGAAAGCCTATGAGGTAAAAATTCAGGCATATACTAGTCAAGGCAAGATACAAGAAGCACTCGACATTGGTCTACAATTACTCAACCTGTTGGGGGTTAGGCTGCCCAAAAAGCCGAGCCAGGTTAATATTTCACTGGGATTACTGCAAATTAAATTAGCTCTAGGAAACAAACCCATTGCTAGTTTAATTAACCTGCCTAACATGACAGATCTCGATTATCTAGCAGCGATGCGTATTCTCAATAGAATTGTGGTTCCTGCTTTTTTCGTCTCACCTGCGCTTCTCCCTTCCATTGCATTGAAACAAGTAAGCATTTCTCTCAAACATGGTAATGCGCCTGAGTCTGCCTACGGTTACAGTAGCTACGGACAAATTCTTTGTGGCACTGTTGGAAAAATCGAAGCTGGCTACCAATTCGGTCAACTGTCCTTAAATTTACTGGATCGATTCAATATCGGAAATCTCAAAGCTAAAACAGGACTACTCGTTTATAGTTTTATTAAACATTGGGTAGATCCTGCAAAGGATACATTACGCCCTCTATTAGACACCTACACTGTAGGATTAGAAACTGGAGATTTAGAGTTTGCTGTTTATGCAACGTGTAATTATTGTTACTATGCGCTGATAAGCGGTAGTAGAGAACTAACGCAACTAGAGTCAGAAATGGCAGCCTATAGCGCAGTTAGCTGTCAATTAGGGCAAGAAAGAAGCCATGACGAGCATAAACTCTATCATCAAGTTGTTCTGAATTTAATCGATCGCGCGGAAAATCCTTACACTTTAACTGGCAATGTTTACAACGAGCCGGAAATGTTGCCCAGACATCAAGCGATCGATGATATTGGTGTAATTTGCCTACTCTATATCAATAAAGTAATGCTTGGCTGTCTATTTGGCGAATGCACTCGCGCGCTGGAAAGTGCTACCCTTGCCGAGAAGCATCTACACGGACTCACATCTTTTCTAGCTATTCCGCATTTTTATTTCTATGAATCTCTGATTTGCTTGGCAGTCACTAAAGATGTGTCAAAGTCCAAACAGAAATATTTCTTTCATAAAGTACGGAAAAACCAAAAAAAAATGCAACGATGGGCGCGTCATGCTCCAGCAAACTTTTTGCATAAATATTATTTAGTAGAAGCAGAACGATATCGGGTGTTGGGGCAAGATGTAAAGGCAATGGAAATATACGATCGCGCTATTGACCTCGCTAAAGAACATGAATATATTAACGAAGCGGCTCTAGCTTACGAACTTGCAGCTAAATTTTATCGCGATCGCAACAAAGAACTAATTGCTAGAGCTTATATGCAAGAAGCTCGCTACTACTATCAATTATGGGGGGCGACTGCCAAAGTTAAACACTTAGAGACACAATATCCCCAACTTTTGACCGTTACTCAAACAGCACAAAATAGCAAAAATACCACATCCACTACTAGCAGTCGTGAAAGTTCTTCTCTAGATATTGAAACAGTAGTGAAAGCCAGCCAAGCCATTTCTAGTGAAATTATGCTGGATAGATTACTGGCTACCTTAATGAAAATTTCGATAGAAAATGCTGGGGCGCAAACTGGCTACCTAATTCTAGAACGTCAAGGAAAATTCTTTATTGAAGCCTCTGGAAAGGTAGAAGAAGAGAAGATTACAACCTTACAATCTCTCTCTCTTGAATCGGTGAAAAATTTTGAGCGATCGCGTCTATTATCAACCGCTATTGTCAATTATGTCGCTCGAACTCAAGAATGCGTTGTTTTGGATGATGCCACTTGCGAAGGCAACTTTATTAACGATCCTTACATTCAAACCAATCGAACTAAGTCAATTTTGTGCGTGCCGCTCGTCGATCGCAATAAACTGGTTAGCATCGTTTATCTTGAAAATAACCTTACTACAGGAGCTTTTACCCCAGAGCGAGTGAAAGTTTTAACGCTTTTATTATCCCAAGCCTCGATCGCGATTGAAAATGCCAAACTTTATGCAGAAACGAAAGAAAATGAGCGAGCATTACGGGAAAAGGAAAGCACATTGACTCAATTCCTCGAAGCCATGCCAGTTGGCGTGTTTGTGGTTAATAGTAATCTCAAACCCTACTACGCCAATTCTCGCGCCCAACAGTTACTCGGCAAAGGGATCGTTGCCGATGCAACCATCGAACAATTGCCAGAGATTTATCGCGCTTATCTCGCCGGAAGCGACGAACTTTATCCCACCGATCGCAAGTTGTTCAAACGCGCTCTACAGGGGGAATGCATCGTTGTTGACGATGTAGAAATTCAGCAAGGGGAGCGGAGGATTCCGATAGAAGCTTGGATAACGCCAGCCTTTGACGAACAAGGAAATGTTACCTATGCGATCGCGACATTTCAAGATATTACTAAACGCAAACAAGCAGAAAAGGTATTAGCAGATTATAATCGCATTTTAGAGCAGCAAGTAACAGAACGCACCCAAGAACTAGCAAAGACGCTGCTCGATCTCAAAACGACTCAAAATGAACTGATTCAATCCGAAAAGATGGCAGCTTTGGGACAATTAGTAGCTGGAGTTGCTCACGAAATCAATACGCCTCTGGGAGCCATTCGCTCTAGTGCTGGCAGTATCTCGAAATTTTTAGGGCAAACGCTTTTAGAGTTACCAACTTTATTAAAATCTTTTTCTCCAGACGAAGAACAAGCCTTTTTAAGTTTACTAACGCGATCGCTCCAACCCCAACAAATTCTATCCGCAAGAGAAAGACGACAATTAAAGTATCCCCTTATTCAACAACTCGAAGCAGCAAACATTAAAAAAGCTAACAATCATGCCGATACTCTGGTTGATATGGGGATTTATGACAATATTGATGTTTTTATGCCCCTGCTTGCCAGAGCGGATATTTCCCATCTGCTCGACATTGCCTATAAACTCTCCGGCGTACAACGAGGCACTCAGACGATTAATCTTGCCACAGAGCGAGCCTCTAAAGTAGTCTTTGCCCTAAAAACCTATACCCATTCCGATCCGTCGGGAAATTTAGTGGCAATTGACTTAATCGAAGGAATTGAAACGGTACTAACCCTCTATCACAATCAAATTAAACACCAGATCGAAGTGAAGCGCAATTATGCCAAGCTGCCTCCTGTGTGGTGCTATCCCGACGAACTCAATCAAGTGTGGACAAACCTACTCCACAATGCCCTACAAGCGATGGGAGAGCGCGGGACGCTTACAATTGATGTGGCGCAGTACGAAGGACGGGTACGCGCGAGTATAACGAACACTGGAGAAGAAATTCCGCAGGAGATTCAAGCGAGAATCTTTGAGCCATTTTTTACCACCAAACCCATAGGAGAAGGGAGCGGTTTAGGACTTCATATTGTTAAAACCATTATTGAAAAACATGGAGGAGAAATTTCCGTTGAAAGCCAGCGCGATCGCACAACCTTTAACGTGTTTCTGCCAATTGATTTAAGAACTGCTTAAGAGCATATTTATAAAGTTAAAATTTTTGCGTTCGATCTCTTCTAGCCCCTTTTAAAAAGAGAGGAATTAGGTTCAAAGTCCCCCTTTTTAAGGGGGATTTAGGGGGATCTATAAGCTTAAATCGTAGCTAAAGACACTTTCCATTTATGGTTATCAGATCGCGTATTACCAACCTTCCAAACAAATTGTCGCTGCGAACGGTTCTCATCGTGCCTTTCGTCTTGCAAATTCTGGGGACAGTGGGATTGGTTGGCTATTTCTCATTTAGAAATGGACAGCAAGCAGTCAACGATCTTGCAAGTCAATTGCGGAGCGAACTTACCAGTCGCATCGAAGAGAAACTTAGAAACTATACTGAGATTCCCCATGCCATCAACCGTTTTAATACCAATGCCTTCGCTAAAGGCGAAATCGATATCGTCAATGCTAAAGGAGAAAATCGCTTTTGGCAGCAAATCAAGATTTTTCCCGCTACTAGCTTAATCTACTGCGGCAGCCAACAAAACGGCGAAGTGTTTGGTGTAGGTAAACTAGAAGGAGCAGATTCCTTACTGGTTTGGATTAGTAACGCATCCACCGATCGCATTCCCCAATTTTACAGCTTGAATGCCCAAGGCAACCGCGATCGCCTCGTAGGAAAAGAAAATAAAAAATATGATGCCCGTCTTCGACCTTGGTATAAAGCAGCGATGACAGAGAATCGTCCGACTTGGAGCGTTATTTATCCCGATTTTACAACGCTGCTGCCGACAATTACTGCCAGTATGCCCGTTTACGACTCCACTAATGGTTCTTTTCTTGGGGTTTGTGCGACCGATTTTTTCCTTCCTCAAGAAATGAATCAATTTCTCAAAAGCTTGAAGATTGGTAAAACTGGCAGTGCTTTTATCATGGAACGATCTGGACTTCTCGTATCCACTTCCACTGACGAACCCATAAAAGTAGGTAATGGCGAAAAGGGCTGACAGGGTGACGATCGTGTGAAAAGCCAGTCCTCTAGGGAATTTTAACGATTTATGGTAAAAAAAGATCGGTCTAGATTTGTGAGCAAGACCGA
>JALOOL010000223.1 GCA_025454425.1 Hydrococcus sp. Prado102
TTTATACCTCTGATTGTAGCTTTAGGAGGATGTCGGCTGTAGGACGCGACCAAAAATAGGGTGACGAGAATCACGTTGTTTGGTGTTTGAAATCGTCGGCGTAAGGCTTTTTAAACAAGAAACTGATTTATAGAAATTCAAACTAATTCCCGTTTAACCCCTACTTTTTGGAGAAATCAAACTTATGTCTATTTTCAATGTTCTGAAAAAGTCATCGATAGTTGCTGCTGGAACTGGACTTTTTGCTTTAGGAACCGTTGGTTTGGAAGCCAATGCAGCTACCATCGGCGCGGATGCTTTTGGTTACAGTGCAACAGACGAGATCGATTTTATTTTTGAAGATATTTCGACGACAGGAACTCGCGTTTTAGCAGGTGTTGACGATAGCACGGCAACAACCAGTCTCGGCTTTAACTTCAATTTCTACGGTACTAACTACAACAATGTTTTTTGGAATTCCAATGGACTGATTACTTTTGGAAACGGCACTTGGATGTATGGAAATAGCGATTTGACTACTAGTAGTTCAGTTAATCTACCTAGTATTGCCGCCTTTTGGGATGATTTGCAGTTTTTCAATTCTGGCACAGATGCGGTATATTATCAAACTCTTGGCTCCCCTGGTAAACAACGCTTTATCGTGCAATGGAACCAAGCTGGAGGATATTATTCCTCGCCTAGCCCTGTCACCTTTCAGGCAGTGCTTTTTGAAGGTACTAATGACATTCTGTTATCTTATTTAGATGTTGACTCTGAAGACGGTCGGGCTTTTGGTGGCAGCGCGACGGTTGGGATTGCTGATAGTAACGGCTATTCAAATGGCAAAAATCTTCAGTGGTCGTATAATTCAGCAATCCTTCGTAATAATCAGTCAATTTGTGTTAGCACTGACGGTTGTCGCTCTGTCGTTTCTACTCCCGAACCTGCTTCTTTACTCGCTCTATTAGCATTTGGCGCTCTCGGTGCTGGTTCTGCCTTCAAGAAACGCAAGTCTCAAGATTAATGATGATAGCTGGGAAATGGAGAGAGTCTACCCAAACCCACGCTTTGATAAAGTTAACAGTCATTTAAGCTATAAAGAGCGCGATCGCAAGCGTTGTCGAAATTCTTTAGCGGCGGCGAGGGGATTGGGATTGCGAAGGCATTCAGCGAGCAAATTCATATCTAAATTGGGTAGCACTTCGCTACGATTTATTTGCTCGTATTCAAACGTGGGAACGAACTGAGAAGGGATTTCTTCGCGCCAATGATAGATAGAAAAATTATTATTTTGCCAGAACCAAACCTCGCGCACCCCTAAACGACGATAAAGTTCTAGTCGATTAATTCCGCCGCTAGTAATGACTACTTCAATAGCCAAGTCGGGAAACTTTTTATCGACATCGATACAATAGCTTTCATCGGGTTCCGCCCCTGCTTGTTGTTCTTCTTTGCGGAAAGTCGTAGAACCTGTGGGAAAGTATTCTGTATCGGTTTCTAAAAAGTAAATCAGTAGTAAATCTCCAATGCGAGTTTTTCCGCTTTCATGACGACGACTTGGCGACACAATTTCTAATACTCCATCTAGGTAAGCAACGCGATAGGCTAAGCTATCTCCCCTTTCAGCAAGAAATGCTTCATATTTGTTCCAGCTTACGCCTGTGACGATGCGCTTTTCTTCTGGGTCATCTGCTTGTAAGCGTTTGGATAGATCGTTGAGTAACATCATAGAAACGCAATCTCATCATTTCATCCTATTATCAGCGATCGCAAAACCTTCTCAAAAACTTTCGATTCAAAGTGCAGATTTGATACTACAATGCAGCCAAAGTTAGACTAATTTATGCGCGGTGACTAGGAAATTGGAAGTATGAGTGATTCAGGAAAAATGACTGTAGGCATTGTCGGGGCTTCTGGATACGGTGGCGTACAATTGATACGATTGCTGCTCGATCATCCCAAGGTTGAAATTGTCTATTTAGGAGGCGATAGCAGTGCAGGGAAACAGTTTTCCGAACTCTATCCCCATCTCAGTCATTGTGTCGATTTAACGATCGAACCCATCGATTTAGAGGTCATTGCATCTCGATG
This sequence comes from Hydrococcus sp. Prado102, assembly GCA_025454425.1. Lineage (GTDB taxonomy): Bacteria > Cyanobacteriota > Cyanobacteriia > Cyanobacteriales > Microcystaceae > Hydrococcus. The sequence continues at coordinate 2,071 of JALOOL010000223.1, forward strand.
CGAGATAGTTTTTCTGGGTTTGCCTAATGGTTTGGCGTGCGATATGGCTCCCAAGTTAATCGAGAAAGGTTGTAAGGTATTAGACTTATCGGCTGATTACCGCTTTAAAGATCTCGATACTTATACAGCTTGGTATAAAAAAGATCGCAGCGATCGCGCTACAGCAGCTACAGCCGTTTATGGTTTGCCAGAATTATATCGAGACGAGATTCGAGAAGCGCAATTAATCGGCTGTCCGGGATGCTATGTTACTGCTAGCTTGCTCGCACTCGCTCCTTTGCTCAAACAAGGCTTAATCGTCCCTGAAACCGCGATTATCGATGCCAAATCGGGGACTTCGGGCGGCGGTCGTCAAGCAAAAACTAATCTACTTTTGGCTGAAGCCGATAATTCTTTGGGGGCTTACGCCGTTACTAAGCACCGTCATACGCCGGAAATCGAGCAAATTTGTAGCGATTTAGCCGGACACGATGTTAAAGTACAATTCACCCCCCATCTTATCCCCATGGTACGGGGAATTCTCTCAACTGTCTATGCAACTATGCGAGATCCGGGACTGGTGCGCGAAGATCTCATTACTATTTATACGGCTTTCTATCGTTCGTCTTCTTTTGTCAAAGTGTTGCCCAATGGAACGTATCCTCAAACTAAATGGGCTGCTGGAACAAATCTTTGTTATATCGGGATTGAGGTAGATACTCGCACCGATCGCGTTATCGTTATGTCTGCCATTGATAATTTAATTAAAGGTCAGGCGGGACAAGCGGTACAATGCTTGAATTTAATGATGGGATGGGAAGAGGCGTTAGGATTGCCTAACTTGAGTTTTTATCCTTAATAGTCTGTTAATTGAAAATTGACAGGGAAAGGGGAACTTATCAGCGACCAGTGATTAAAGTTCAAAGTTCAACCGAGATCCAAAGTTCAAAATAAAGTCTCCTTGTTCTCCTTGTCCTCCCTTCCCTTTCCCCTTTTCCCATGCCCCCATTTCCCCATTTCCCTAGACCAGTTACCAGGGAAATTTTTGAAAAATCAATCCTTTTATCAAACATCCAAAATCTTTTCATCCAAAATCCATTTGACACGGCACTTGTGGTAAAAAAAAAGGTAAGTACCCGAAATAATCAATTCGACTGTCTTGAATGCTTATTTTAGGTAATTTGTCATCATCCCTACGATAGATTAATAACGAGTTTTTATAATTGCTTGTTATTTGTCATCTACATTAGGTTAGATTTATTTTTAACTTCTCGGATTAAGATAGATGCTAGGCGTAAAACATATAACAATTCGATTGTAAGAGGCAAATTAAATTCCCATGAGCATAGTCAGAGTTTGGACGATCGCAGCCAATGGATTTAGGGAAGTTATTCGGGATCGCATTTTCTATTTCATTGGCTTTTTTGCGCTCTTACTCGCGATCGCGCTTCGTTTTTTACCAGAAGTTTCTGTCGGTACTCACGAGAAAATTTTCTTAGACTTGGGATTGGCTGCAATGTCGCTTCTAGGGGCAATAGTTGCCATTTTCGTCGGGACGGGATTAATTAACAAAGAAATAGAAAAGCGTACTGTTCTAGTTTTAATACCAAAACCTCTGAGTCGAGCAGAATTAATAATTGGCAAACATTTGGGCTTATCTGCTGTTTTAGGAGTCATGCTTGCCATTATGACTGTTATTTATGTTACTTTCTTGAGTTTATCAAAAATTGTTTATCCTTGGGAGGCTATTTTAATATCGCAATTATTTTTATTAATTGAATTGGCACTATTAATTGCAGTTGCTATGACGTTTGGCGTATTTACTAGTTCTATTTTGGCAACGCTTTTTAGTTTTGGCGTTTATCTAATGGGGCATATTAGTAGTAATTTACTCAAACTCGGTGCAATTAGTAAAAATGAAACAATTGAGTCAGTTACTAGAGCAGCTTATCTTGTTTTACCCGATTTAGAGCGACTAAATTTAAAAAATCAAGCAGTTTACGGATTGCTGCCAAATTCTTCTGAGTTATTTAGCAATGCTATTTACGGGATCTTATATTCGGCTTTACTTTTATCGATCGCTATTATAATTTTTTCGCGACGAGAATTTTAAGAATAAAGTCTTAAATATTAATAAAGAAACAATATATATTGTAATTTTTATTGAGAAGGAAACCTCAAATGCCAGCGGCTCCTGTTCCCCAAAAAACCAACCTCAATCGCACAGAGCAAAAAAGAGACGCTCCACAAGAATTAGACGCTCGCCTTCAAACTATCCTCGATCTATTCGACGAAAATATGGGGGTTAATTATTGCTTGTTGTTACGATTAGATGGCAATAAAAATCAAAAAACTTATCATTTATCAAAAACTAGTAAAAACGAAGAAAATTTAGTCAATTTTTCCTACAAACTTGCAGAAAATTATCAAGTGGTACTACGAAAAGGAAATCCACTCGCCTTTTCTGAAGCAGATCTCTTATTTCCATTAACTTTTAAAAAAACTACACAAAATAATGGTATTCGTTCGCTTTTGCTCGTTCCAATTGTCGAGCAACAATTGTATTTAGGAGAGATATTTTTATATTCGTGCGAGTGCGATCGCCAATGGAGCGAACAAGAATTAAAATTTATTAAAATCTTAGCTCAAAGATGCAGTCTTGAAATTGCGAAAACCGAGTTAAAGATAGCAATAGAAAAACAAAAATTGCAGCAAAAATTAATCTTAAAAATCAATCAAATACTGAATAGCGATCGTCCATTTAAAAAAATCCTAGAAAATATTCTTATAGCTGTTGGGCAAGGATTTGAACTCGAACGCGCTATTATTTTTAACCTTAAAGAATCAACGAGCCAAATTGAAAAAGAATGGCGAATTAACAAGCAAATATCCTGTCTATCTTGTCTCAATATTTCAATCTGGAAACCATCGGAGATATTAATTTTCAAACAACAAGCCAGAGTTAGTCAATTCAACTATAAAACGAATGAATTGATAGCCACTCTCTTCAACATCCCTTTATTTGTTCGAGGCGAATTTTTTGGTAGTTTAAGCTTGCAACCAAAACTACTCAACTATAAGTTTGCACCAGAAGAGATTAATACTCTTGAATTAGTTGCTCAACAAATCGCGATCGCGCTTTACAATATTCAAACCCAAACAACCATCGAACAACTTGAAGAATGCGCAAAAAATTTAGAAATAGAAAAACAACAATCGGAAGCTGCTAATTGTGCAAAAAGCGAATTTCTCTCGCACATGAATCACGAACTTCGCACCCCTTTAACGGGAATTTTAGGATTTGCGCGGATGCTCAAAGATGAAATCTATGGCCCTCTCAATCCAAAGCAACAACAATATGCGTGTGCGATTGCTTCTTCTGGAGAACATTTATTATCGCTTGTCAATGACTTTTTAGATATCTCAAAAATTGAAGCGAATCGAGAAGAATTATTTTTAGAAACAATAGCCGTTAAAGATTTATGTGTTTCTTCATTATCGATGCTAGAGTCGCGATCGAGCGAACAAGGGTTAGACTTGTTATTAGAAATTACTCCTGACATTGATTTTTGCACGGTCGATCGCCGTCGCATCCAACAAATTTTGATTAACTTGCTCTCTAATGCAATTAAATTTACTGAAGTCGGTTCGGTAACGCTCAAAGTTCAACGCAATGGCGATATGCTAGACTTTTGCGTAATCGATACGGGAATTGGTATTAAAAAAGCCGACCAAGATAAGTTATTTCAACCCTTTCAACAAATTAATAGCTCGTTGAGTCGCAAACATAAAGGAACTGGGTTGGGTTTAACCCTGTCGCGCAAGCTAGCGCAACTACACGGCGGCGATATTACGCTAATATCTAAAGAAGGTCAAGGAAGTTGTTTTACATTGAGTTTACCTATTTAAGTATTTAGCTTGCAACGAGCGCGATCGCTCTTTTAAATTAAATTCTCGCTCTTTGTGAGGTACACTTTGGTCATAGAAAAGGGAAAGGAAAAAAATTTGTACCTTATCTATTTGAGAAACGCTATATATTATTGTCATAAATTCTTAATATATTCATTTTTAGTTAAGTGTAATATCTCTGCTTTATTAGTGAATAGTAACAAGGAAATTGGGAATAGAGAGATTTCGCGATCGCTAATCGCTAATTTTCCATCGCTTAAGTAATATAGAAAGACTAGTATAAGAAGACAGAAGGAAAGAAGTCTAATAAAATGGGTGTTGAGAAGTTTTGCAATGGATCGTTGAGATCTGCCGTGCTGTACTAAATACTAGAAAATTTTACTGAGATTACCAAAAATAATTTTGAAAGACATTGAGGCATCCAAAAAGTATAGCCGAGCTTGAGGAAATGTTGGGATGAGCATTAGTTTAGGTTTTGAGATTAGGAAAAAATTAAGCCAAGGACAAAAAAACTTCAAAAAGATGGATTTGAAAATGGTGTATTTAGAACGAGTCGATCTAAGTAACGCCGATTTGGAGGCATCTGACCTAAGCCATGCTAATTTAAAAAGTACAAATTTAAGTTATTCTAATTTGAGGAAGGCTTGTTTATATAGAACTAATCTTACTGAGGCCAATCTAACTGGAGCAACTTTAAAAGAAGCCAATTTTCAATATGCTTGTTTAGTAGGAGCTAGTTTTAAAAATGCAGAATTAGACGAAGCTGATTTTAGAGGCGCTCGCTTAAGTGGAACTAACCTTCAAGAGGCTTTTTGGAACAAAATTTATTACGACGATGCTACTGAATTTGCACTTGATTTCGATCTAAAACTTTTAGAATCTCAACAAGTGTCTAATTTGGAGTCGCTTTCCGAAAAAAAGGTTGTTATCGAAAAACTGCTATACAAACTCAATTTGATTCATAAACAAGCTAGACATTACTTAGGTACAGTTTTAGCAGCTAAATATTGTAATAATTCAAAACCCGATTTTGATTGGTTAAACAACTTTGCAATTGACGTAGATGGAGAAATCGTTTTTATAGGAGAATTCGATGAAATAATTTCATCCATAGAAACCAAGCTAATTGAAAAATTAACTGATAAATGGATAGAAGACTTTACAAAAAAGTGCAATCAAATTATTCCTAATTTTTCAAAATTAATTGAGTAAGTAATTCTAAATAAAGCATTATTAATAATTTTTCATATTTTTTAGCTTAATATCGATCGCAAATAAATTACCCACAATGACCAAACAAAAGCTAGCACAACTTAAAGCAATTTTTGCCGAAATGGATCGGGCGCTAATCGCTTACTCTGGAGGCATCGATAGCAGCCTAGTTGCCAAAATCGCGTATGATGTATTGGGCGATCGCGCTTTAGCAATTACCGCAGTTTCCCCATCATTACTGCCAGAGGAGTTAGATGACGCGCAAATTCAAGCAGATAAGATAGGGATTCGCCACGAGTTAGTAGAAACTCATGAAATGGACAATCCAAACTATACTGCTAATCCCGTAAACCGTTGCTACTTCTGTAAAAGCGAACTCCACGATACCTTGAAACCAATAGCCATTAATTTAGGCTATCCTTACGTCGTCGATGGAGTCAACGCAGACGACCTTAAAGATTATAGACCGGGAATACAGGCAGCTAAAGAAAGAGGAGCGCGATCGCCTTTAGCAGAAGTCGGCATTAGCAAAGCAGAAGTTCGCCAACTCTCCCAACAATTAGGACTGTCGTGGTGGGATAAACCCGCACAACCCTGTCTGAGTTCTCGTTTTCCCTACGGCGAAGAAATCACCGTTGCGAAGTTGCAACGAGTCGGACGAGCAGAGATTTATTTACGCAAGTTAGGATGGAAAAACCTGCGCGTTCGTTCCGAAGGCGATACCGCCAAAATTGAGTTAATGCCAGACCAAATTAAAGATTTTGTCCTTACTACCGATTTACCCCAACTAATAGCAACTTTTCAAGGCTATGGTTTTATATACGTTACTCTAGATTTGGAAGGCTATCGCAGTGGCAAACTCAATCAAGTTCTAGATTCATCTATTTGTTAATCAGCTAGACTTGTTTGAATTTGCTCGTTAAATTGTCAAAAAAATTTGTTTTATTTCTTGTCAAAAAGGCTATGTTACAGTTTTTGTAATCTTATTAGTTCTACTACTCTCTCGCTAAAAGTGTCTTGAGTGTAAATAGCCATTGATAACATGGCTCATCGATTGGTGCAATATCTCTGCGTCGTTGTGCCAATGATTCTGTATAAGCAGTAATCCAAGCAGAAGAAAGCATTTGTTCGGTTACAATATTTTCCGCTAAAGCGCGATCGAACTGTTCTTTAACCCACTGCTCAAAAGTCAAAATTTCAAGTGATATTCCAAAAAGATCTTCAATTTCTTTTCGTCTAATTTCTAGTTCGTACAATCGTTCAGGCTTAATGCTTGTGACAAAGCCAGCCTTTTTAACAGCAGGATGTATTTCAAGCTTTTCTGATAGCTCCTCAATCTCATCTCGCAAGTATGATTTACCATACTTTGCATCCCAAGCTTCAACAATTTGTCTATCTTCTAAAAGCTCGACATCGCCTATATTCCCGTGTTTCTTATTTGCCGATCTCATCTGCGAAAGAGGTTTGAGAGAACTATTTGGAACAATGTGAAACTCTTGCATAGCCTGAAATAAAGCGTGCATAGCTATTTCCATCAAACGAGCAGCATAATCAGATTGATTAATATGATACAAAATTAAACTCAGCGTACTTTTTTGATTAACAACAGTTTTTTCTAGAAATGAGGTTAATTGTTCGATGGATTGTGAAGCTAATCTTCTAAAATTTTCTGCTAAGTTTAATAGTTGGGAGAGGAGATAAAGTAATGCGGCTTCAGGATTCACTTCATTTTTTTCAATTTCCTCAACAAGATTGACCCACTCAGCGCGTGCGCCTCTTATATTTGCTTTATAGACAGAAGAATACGGGTAATTTTCTGCTAAACTGCGTGTCATCATAAAACCATCTGCATTCAGCTTTAATAATTCATACTTTCGCAAAATAGGTGTGATGTATTGCTTATCGAGAGAACGCATAGAGATACCATCACACCAGGAAAAATCTCTTGTACTTGTACTACCTTTGTGCAACCTAATACTTTGCTCTGACTCGATCGCCTTAATACATAACTGTAAAATTGTTAGACCAACTAATGCTCTGCCAACTTCGCTAGTTACTGACTGTACAAGTTTATTTAAAAGATATTTTTGTTCTTGAGCTAGTTGTGAAAAATCTAGATTGGATGAGTAATCTCTGCATACTAAAATTTGTCGTTCCAAGTAACCATTAGAAAGTTCTGTTGCTATCTTTCGATATCGTGTCTTTGCAGCTTGACTCATTCCTCCCTCTTGAAAGGATTGAACTGTCCCATCAGGTAAGACTAACTCACTTCTGTTTGTATAAACTCTCAAGTGTAGCTCGCTCATAGACTTAGATTTAAAGACTTTTACGAAGTTGTACGCTCTTAGGGTTGAGTGTCGGGAACGCATATGGAATTAGATATTTACCTTCAGGAATTTGTGAGTTTGTCTTATGATTTCTAACTTCGTAGCCCATAGTCCGTAGAGACTGAAGATAAGAAAATACATTTTCTGATTTCACTCCCCATTTCTGTGCAAGCTCTATGGCTGATAGTTGAGTCGCAATACCAATACATCTTGTTACACACTGAACTACACGCCAAAACGACTCGATCTTTAACTTAGAGGAAAAAGTCATTACTCCACTAATTCGAGCGTTGTACTGATAATAGCCAGAAAGTTGTACCAGATCTGCTTTGCCTGTAACCTCATTTAACTTTTCTTCAAAAGCCTTCCAAAGAGATGTAAAAACCCGTGTATCTAAATCCTTAGCGCAAAGCCTAACTGCATTAGTTCCAAGAACCCATTCATCATAACCACAAGACGGATTAACATCTATGATAAATTGCTCTTCATCTGTCCATTTTTCGATCTCGTTAATACCTGCCGAGATTGTCCAGCATGAATTATTCAAATTATAAGTTAGATTAATCTTTACACTTTTAGGAGTTGGTTTTTCCGTCCAAGCAAAAGTAGGAGACAAAAATCTAATTATTTTTCCATTATCGTCGTTTAAAAAACGAGATAGTGAGGAAATTTGACCGTTTTCACACAATTGATTAATTGCAATTTTAGCTTTTTGAGAGTAAAGTTTTGTCATTTTTCGCTTACGTTGC
>JALOOL010000224.1 GCA_025454425.1 Hydrococcus sp. Prado102
GCTATGCTTAAGTATTCTATTCGCCTACTGCTATTTTATTTAAAATTCAAAACCATACCCGCTTTTGTTTGAAGCATTACGCATTCACCAACGCCAAATGGGCTGCTTGCGACTGATGATTCCTTTTTCTACCAGTTGACGAGCCTCTTCTCTAATCATCTCGATTGTATAACGAGTAGTAGAAGTAGATATTATATTAATGGTCATAGGAAGCCTAAGTGTTATTTTAAATAGGGGTTAAAGTTAATAGTAATCTAAGACACATACAGAATTTTATTTTCTTGAAGTATATATCGTTACATTTTTTGAGTCTTTTTGAACAAAAGTTACAAAGTTTAGTTGTTTCTTTATAAATAACTAGTTAGACAAAATTAAATTTATACTTGGATGATAGGGAATATGCTGTTGCGCATTTAAACTGTGTAATCGTCCCTGGGCTTGACGATCGCTCATTAGCCATGCAATCTCCCCACTCCCTAAAATTTGTCACCAATTTGAATGCCTGTTAGCTTAGGCAACAGAAACGCGATAAATCTTGTATCTACTACCTCGTAAAGCAATCGCGATACAAGATAGTTTAAGCCCTAGTTGTCTTAACTAAGGCTGTTTAAGGGGTATTCAAGATAAAAATTCGTGTTTTACTAAAGTGTTCTACAAGAATCGGCAGTTAAAAACTGCTAAGCTAGGTTGAGTTTGATAACTAGTCGTTTTCCCAGACTTCAGAAGCAATTAAATCGCCAATGCGATCGCGTAATAAATAATCGCATTTGTCTAGTTCGCACTCTATACAAACCCATTCGCGAGCAGGTATATACTGACATAGCGTATAGATTGGCTGCTGACGGCTAATTACTCCTTTCTCGACGAGTTGACGGGCTTCGTCTTTAATCGCCTGTATAGAGTAATGGTTTGATGCAGAAGATGGTAGGGTGTTAGTACTCATACGAGTTGTTTATCACAGAACAAGGCACATCATTAACTATAGTCTAATCTATCGGAAGAAAGAAAGATATTTTTGCTGTATATAAAATTACATTTTTTGAGATTTTTTCGAGCGATAACTGTCTAACCTTTTTGCCATACGGATAAAGCTGCTTAGAAAGCCAGTTTAAAAAGTTATGAAATCTTGACAAATAAGAACGAACCGATAAAAAAAATCAATCTCATCTATTATTATCAACTATTCGAGTCGATCCGCACTCGAATAGTTGACAATAATCGATCTGAGCAAAATCAGTGGTATTGATTTCCAAAATGCGATCGCTCGCTGCTAGCGCCTCGTAACCGCCTCGATCTAAAGTTAAGTTAAATTCATCATAGTTGAGGCGATCGACATGACCGAGATGTCTTTCTCCCGACTCAGAGCGAACTTTAAAACGCTGAAAGAGTACTTCGCGATCGGCTCGATAATGTATCTGTAATAAATATAAATTATATTTTTCCTTCACGCTTCTAAATTCATATTATTTTCTTGATCGTGCGGGCAATGATTTAAAAAACACTAAGGATTGTTTAGCGATCGTATAACCTATTTTTTGATAAAAAATTGGTAAAGTCGCTACATAGATAACATGATGTTCGTTAGAATTTAATGTATGGAGACGTTGCTCGATTTGCGATCGCGCCGCACGATATCCCAGTTGCGTACAAAGCCTAGCAATTGACTCTGCATCTTCAAAACAAGCCGGACGAATGACAATTCTATCTGAATCGAACATTTAAGTAATTATTCCTAATTTAAGACTTTTAAAAATTTAAGTTTGCAAGCCAACAATGGCGGCACTAATAAAAAAAAATAGATTACCATATACTCTAAGGTTTAATTAATAATTTCATCTCGCGGTTGAGGATGAAAGCAAACGCGATCGAGACGCGATCTTTGTATCGAACTTTTCTATTAATTAAAGTTACCAACTTACGCTCGAACAAAACAAGAGGGAGGTTTCCGTGGCTCTATACGCCGATTTACATCGTCATTTAGGAGGTTCTGTCGTTCCTCGCGTTCTCTGGAGATATTTTCAACGCCAGAATATCGATCTCGCACAGCGATTTCCAAAATATCCAGAGTTTGAAGAGTTTTATACTCGCGAACGCAATACGTTGGATGAATATTTAGAACTGCATACCTTAGTAGAAAGCGTCCAAACCGAGAAAACACTTCCCTACTTTATTTATCGTCTAATTCGCGGAGCATATATTTTTGAGAATTTAGCGTATTTAGAATTACGCTACACGCCTTATCTGCGGACTTCAGACAAATATAGCCAATCACAAAGAATCGAGCAAATGCGGATGATTGTCGAGATTGTCGGGTCATCAAGTCAAGTCAAAGAATATCCGATGATTACCAGTCAGATTCTTTGTATGCACTCGCGACTACCTTATGAAGTTAATAAAGCAATTGTTGACTTAGCCGCCGAGATGAGAGATTATGTTTGCGGAATCGACGTTGCAGGCGGAGACGCTCATTATGCTGCCAGATTAGACGAATTTGTCGGATTGTATAAATATGCGCGATCGCTCGGTCTAAAAACAACGGGTCATGTCTATGAAACCGTCGATGGTTCCTACCCCGAACTTCTTCCTTATCTAATGCGTATCGGTCACGGCATTCAAATTCCTTTGCGCCATCCAGAATTATTAAAAGAAGTGGCGCAGTATCAGCAATGTTTAGAAGTGTGTCCGACAACGTATCTAAAAACGGGAACTTTAGATGATTTGCACGAACTCAAAGTCGTTTTCGACCGCTGTTTTGAGGCGGGAGTAGATATTGCGATTTGTACCGACAACGCGGGATTGCATAACGTGCGTTTGCCATTCGAGTACGAAAACCTACTCACTCAAGACGTAATCGATTTCAAACAACTACAAGCGTGTCAAGATGCTGCCTTTCGTCATGCTTTTGCTTGGCCTTACGGTCAGCGTCCTGCAACGCTGTTAACGGGATTGCTGCAAAATACTGGTTCAGAAAATAGGGAAGAAAGTTTATTACCGATTTAATTGGTAAAGCGATCCCTAATTAACCTGAGTTTGGGTTAAGCAGATTGAGGTTAAGCTCAATCTGCTTGAAGTGAAGGTTTCTTGGGTTAATAAGAGTAGGCAATTAAGCTACACAAAATATTAACCCCAAAATTAACAGGCGATCGCGCTTCGAGAATGTTCCATCTGAAAAATATTTTTCAGAGTTTACAATAATTCAATAAAAAACTTGAATCAGCGATCGCAACCATAAATATTTTTCTAAAATTTGTGAAATTTAGTCTTTTACTAGTTAGTTTAATAACTTTTTTAATTCTGCTACCAGCATTTTTATTTAACGTATTAGCAAACTGGCAAATTATTGTTTTAGCACTGAGTTATTTTGTATTTTTTCTTCCTACCGTTTGGCGATCGCTTAAATTTGGCGAACTAGCTAAGCGTAGTGAAGATAGACAAGTCCAAAGTTTAGCAGGACGTTTAGCTTCGTTAGTATTAATTATTGGTTTGGTTGGCGTTCATTGGTTAGCTGTTTATGATTTCTCTCGTTTACTTTTAGATAACATTGCTTTGACGAGTGTAGGAATTGCTGCGATTGCTTCTTCAATTCTTATCAATCAAGCTGCTGTAGTAACTTTAGGTAAATTCTTCGATCGCCTGACCATTAAACCCGAACATCAACTCGTTACAAGCGGAATTTATAGTCTGGTTCGTCATCCAATTTATCTGAGTTATATTTTATTGTTTGCAGGATTTTGTCCGCTCTTGCAAAGTATAATTGCTTTGAGTATTTTATTTTTGATTTGTCTGGTGTGGTTTGGCAATAGAATTGCGATCGAAGAAGAAATGCTCGTACAAGAATTTAAAGATGACTACAAAGCCTATCAGCAAACCACTAAAAAACTAATTCCTTTTGTTTATTAAAATTAAACTATTATAGTTATACCAATTCTGGAGTGAACTTATACTCTTTTAAAAAACTTTATCTATTTCTCAGCGTTCTCTGTGCCTGGGATAGTTTATTAAAAATTAAATGCAAACTTTTAGAGAATTGGTATTACCACATCAAATTATCTGTTAATAATTCGTTCGACTAAAATATTTAAACGAGATAATCTAATATAAAGTGTGAATTGCTATATTATTTAAATTGTGAAAACAACAAATTGTTTATTCTTTAATTTCTAAATTCATAATTTATAATTCATAATTTTTTAAATCCCGATGAGTAAAAGATTTGGCATTTTCTCCCGTATAAGTCGCCACAATATGACCGTTTCCTACAACTTGATATTTGTAAGTAACGAGTCCTTCTAAACCAACTGGCCCTCTAGGAGGCATTTTTTGAGTACTAATGCCAACTTCTGCACCAAAACCGTAGCGAAAACCATCGGCAAAACGAGTCGAACAGTTATGAAAAACGCCAGCAGAATCGACTTGATTTAAGAAAGTTTCAGCAGCAAGATTATCTTCAGTCGCGATCGCATCGGTATGTTTTGAGCCATACTTATTAATATGTGCGATCGCAACCTCCAATGAATCTACAACTTTAATCGATAAAATCAAATCGCTATATTCTGTTTTCCAATCTTCCTCTGTTGCAGCAGCGATATCGATAAATCTACGAGTGAGTTCATCTCCTCTTAATTCTACTTTTTTACTTTTTAAGGCTTCTGCAACTTGCGGTAAAAATTCAGAGGCAATTTCTCGATTAACTAATAAAGTTTCAATAGCATTGCAAGCAGCAGGATATTGAATTTTAGAATCAACTGCAATTTCTATTGCTTTCTCAATTGCAGCCGATTTATCGACATATAAATGACAAATTCCGTCAGCGTGTCCTAAGACGGGAATGCGAGTATTTTCCTGGACGTAGCGAACGAATTCATTAGAACCTCTAGGAATAATTAGATCGACATATTCATCTAAATCTAATAGCGATCTAATTTCTTCTCGTGTTGTCAGTAATTGAACGACATCTGGATCTACTTTAGTTGTTTCTAAAGCTTGTTTAATAACTTTAACCAACATTTGACAAGAACGAGTTGCTTCTTTTCCGCCTTTTAAAATGACTCCATTTCCCGATTTAATTGCCAAGCTGGTAATTTGAATTAAGGCTTCGGGACGCGCCTCAAAAATAATCCCTAATACGCCTAAAGGACAAGCAATTCGCTTAAGAATTAAACCTTCATCCAACTCTCGATGAATTTGAATGTGACCGATAGGATCGGCTAATTTTTTAACATCTCTTACTCCGTCAATCGTTGCTTTTAGTTTCGTCTCGCCTAATTTTAATCTTGCTAATAAGGCGCTTGAGATACCATCATTTTGTGATGCTTTACAGTCAGCTTCATTGGCAGCAATAATCTCTGGAGTCGCCGCTTCTAAAGCTTGGGCAATAGCTTCGATCGCGCGATCGCGTTCTTCGCTAGAAAGTATCGCTAATTGACGCGCCGAGGTGCGAGTTTTGCTAGCAATTTCAATTAAAAAAGATTTTACTGGAGTAGTAACCATAATGAGTAAATTTTAAGAATAATGTTGAAAGGCGATCGCCCTTTCATCTATTTTAAACTTTAGTAGAAATAAAAAAACAAATATTTTTTCGCTAAAATTGCCAAAGTCAGTCATAAAATAGACGAGAATGGAACCAAGCGAAGACCAATACCTGATTATTAATGCTTTAGATACTTTAATGTTACTATCTGCAAACTTTTATGATGAAGATACAGGCGATTGGTATATAAATACATCCAGCCCAATTTTACCCAACGCGATCTTGCAACAAAATGGAGATATTGTTCCTATCTCATGGAGGAACGAATAATGACAGAACTGACCGAACAACAAAAACAAAAATATCAAAGATTTATAGAAATTTTGGAATTGGGAAAACAGCGTTATTTAGAAGCAACAGGAATGAGGCAAGGATATCGAGGCGGACTAAAAGGTGAAGATTATCTCACAGATGAAGAAAGACAAGAAGCTAAACTACTATTGCGACAAATGTTTGTCATATCTAATGCCGACGACTCTAACATCTGATTTACTCGCACAAACAGGCAGCGCGATCGCAAGATAACAGCGATTGTATCCTTCTTACCACTCTAATACTTAATTTACTCGCATAACAAGACGGCATGATGGCGAATATGATCCTCGGTAAAACTCGCGATCGCAAAATAACTGTGGTCGTATCCTTCTTGCCATCTCAAAGTTAACGGTTGTCCGACTTGTTGGCAAGCTTCCTCAAACACTTCTGGCAATAATTGTTTTTGTTGATAAAACGGATCTGTCGTTCCTTGGTCGATTAAAATTGGACTTTTAAAGGGCATTTTCTTGACTAATTCGCTAGCATCGTAGTCGCGCCAATTGTTGCGATCGCTTCCTAAATAAGCAGTAAAAGCTTTTTCTCCCCACTGACATTGCATCGGCGCACAAATGGGAGCAATCGCAGAAACCGATAAGTATTTGTCGGGATTTCTCAACGCACAAACAAGCGACCCATGTCCTCCCATCGAATGACCGAAAATGCCCTGTTTATTGGTCAAAATGGGAAAATTTTGCTCGATTAAGTTAGGAAGTTCGTCTGCGACATAACTATACATTTGATAATGCTTATTCCAGGGTTCGGCAGTAGCATTTACATAAAAACCCGCCCCAGTCCCTAAATCCCATGTCTCATCTTCTCCAGGCGTTTCCGTGTTGCGAGGACTGGTATCGGGAGCAACTAGCATCATTCCATATTCTGCGGCGTAGCGCTGTGCCCCAGCTTTAACGGTAAAGTTCTCTTCGGTACAGGTTAAACCCGATAAATAATACAGTACGGGAACGGGTTTAGATTTTGCCTGCGGCGGAATATAAACGGCAAAGCGCATCTCGCTATTACAGCTTTTGGATTCATGGCTATAGTAGGCTACAGTGCCGCCAAAACAACGAGATTGAGATCTTAAATTTAGCGAAGTAGACATCATTATTATTACTAAAATGAAGCGCTAGCTATTTCATCAATTACAGCAAAGTAATGACGAGTAAAATCAATAGCCTTTTGCTCGTCAAATCCCTTACAAGTATATAAAACGATGGAAAAAAATTTTACTTTGCTCCAAATATATAACGAAATTCCTGAATCAATTAAAGGAACAAAAGCATCAAAACCCGTATTTTCATCTTTTCCCATTCCTGAAGCTGGAGAAAAAACAATCGGTTCTCCGTAAGTACGAAGATTGAGAGTTTTTGCTATTCCGAGCAGATAATTTTCTATAACATTTTTGGCAACTTCTATTGTATAAAATCCTTCAATAATAAGTCTTTGCCTAAAAATATCGGGAGCAATATTTTTCATAATTTGAAAATAGAAAAAAGACGAAGGAGAAATTTTAAAATATAAAATTAAAAATTCTCCTTGTCGCGATCGCATTAAATCAGCGAACGGGAAACAGCCATCCAACAAAAAAACTGATAACTGTTAAATCACCGTTCCATCGGGAATTATTGCGTTTTTCAAAACAACTACAATGCCACTGCGAATGAAAAATCCTTGTTCCTCGCGCTCGGCTTCTTCCACCCTATCTTTATTCACAATTAAC
Source organism: Hydrococcus sp. Prado102 (assembly GCA_025454425.1). Taxonomy (GTDB): domain Bacteria; phylum Cyanobacteriota; class Cyanobacteriia; order Cyanobacteriales; family Microcystaceae; genus Hydrococcus. The sequence continues at coordinate 7,563 of JALOOL010000224.1, forward strand.
ACATTGCGACCGATACGAGCATTTTTATCGACGATCGCGCGGCGAATAGTCGAGCCAGCACCGATGCCAACGGAAACGTTATGGTTTTGAAGATGAGATTGTCTCTCGGCAAAAGGTTCGTAGAAATCAGAACCCATCAATAAACTATCTTCGATAACGCAATCTGCTTCGACGCGAGTGCGAATTCCTAACACCGAATGGGCAATACGACATTCTTTGAGAATGCAGCCCTCACTAATCATCGACTCCGTAATCGTACAATTCAGAATCTTAGACGGAGGCAAATAACGAGAACGAGTGTAAATAGGAGCATTTTCATCATAGAAGCTAAAAGGAGGTTTAGGCTGCTGAGTCAGCGCCAAATTAGCGTCATAAAAAGCTTCTATAGTTCCAATATCTTCCCAGTAGCCGCCAAACAAATACGCCTGAATGTTGTAATCTTTGGCTGAGGCTGGAATGATTTCTTTACCAAAGTCTGTTTGCTGGAGGTTTTCTCTAAGTAGCTTTTCTAAAACCGCTTTTTTGAAAACATAAATACCCATTGAAGCAATATACGGACTTTGCCTTGCCTGTTCCGGTGTTAGACCCAGAACGGTAGTATCCACCTGCATCTGTTTGAGAGCATCGCCTTTGGGTTTCTCGCTAAAATCTACAACTCTGCCATTGTCATCAATCTTCATCAAGCCAAAGCTAGATGCCGTTTTCTCCGCAATTGGGACAACCGAAAGGGTAATATCGGCATTCGTTTCCCGATGGCGTTGGACAAACTGGCTGTAATCCATACGATAGAGATGATCGCCCGATAAAATTAGGTATTCATCAACATCCCACTCTTCAAGCAGCCACAGATACTGACGTACCGCGTCGGCAGTTCCTTGAAACCATTGAGGATTATCAGTGGTTTGCTGTGCCGCTGCTAGAACTTCTACAAATCCTTCAGAGAAACCGGAGAAGTTATAAGTACGGCTCAGATGCCGATTGAGAGAGGCAGAATTAAATTGCGTTAAAACGTAAATTTGGAGGATTTCGGAATTAATACAATTACTGACGGGTATATCGATTAGGCGGTATTTGCCTGCCAGTGGGACGGCTGGCTTTGCCCGTAGTTTCGTAAGCGGATAGAGGCGAGTCCCCGCGCCACCTCCGAGAATAATTGCTAAAACATTTTTCACTTCGAGAACCTCGCGACTGCCTAGAACTCTCCAACTAAAGTTTAGGACTGTCTGGGACATTTAGCACCATCATTCTTTGAGACATCTTTTTAAAATCGAAAGTCGAAAGTCGAAAGTCGAAAGTAAAGACGCGATATATCGCATCTGTACAGAAGTTGAAAGTAACAAAGGTAATGCGGAAAGCGTTAGCGTGTCCAAAGGGCATACGTCCCGCTCGCAGTTAGAAGTACAAATTCTCCCTTGTCTACCTTGTCTCTCCACACTTCCAATCCCCTTTCGACTTTCGACTTTCGACTTTCCCCAATTGTCAATCACTTTTAAAAACTTTTTTTACATGAATGTAAAAATCGATCGCGAGTTTGGGAATGCTTAAAATTGATAGCATCTCAGCCTTATAGTTTTCATTAATCAACTACTCACCTGCGATCGCTCAATTATGACTAATCTTCCCGACAAAACCGCTAATATAACTCTCTCTAACCAACCCGAAGCCCAAACGCCACTAACTGCCGTTCAGTTTTTGGAAAGATATGCAGCAGGCGAAAAAAAATTTAGACAAGTACAGCTTAAAAAAGCCGATCTCAAAGGAACTAATCTAGCTGGGATCGATCTCAGAGGTAGCGATCTCAGCTATGCCAATCTCAAAGAAACCGATTTGAGTCATGCTGACTTGAGAGAAACTTGTCTGGTTGGTGCTGATTTCTCTAAAGCTAATCTGAGTCGGGCAAACTTACAAGGCGCTCGCCTTGAAAAAACCAACTTTAAAGAAGCTAATTTAACGAGAGCTTCCTTTGAAAAAGCGATACTTGAAGGGGCTTTTTTGACAAAAGCGATCGCAACTCGTGCTAACTTCCAAGGAGCTTCCCTAATTGGCGCTCATCTAAATGAAGCTGATTTTAATAATGCCAATCTTGCCATTGCTTATCTCGACGGCGCTTACTTAATACAAACCAACCTACAAAGAGCGACTCTTATAGAAGCTAGTTTGATAGGAGCGTTTTTGAGCGGTGCTGCTGTGAATGGAGCCAATTTTAAAGGTGCTTACTATACTAATAAAACTAACTTCGATGTTAGTTTCGATCCTGCCAGTGCGGGACTGCGAAAAGTGAAAATGACGACTCTCGAAGAAGTAATGCGTACCTTCACTTATTTAGGCGAATGTGCGGGTCGTTATGTAGGCTTTAAAATGACAGCTAGATATTGGGAATCTTCTCGCCCCGATTGCGAGTGGCTGCAAAATTTTCAAGTAAATGCTTCCGGTCAGATTACCTTTGCTGGCAATCTTAAAGAACCTCTAACTTTGGCTCGATTGCTAGCTTGTTCTCAGTGGAGCAATGCGTTTATCAAGTCATGCTCTGCGATCGTCGGGCAATTTCCCAGTCTCGTCGATCCCGAACAAATAGAGTTTTTTAGCACCTAACTAAGATAATTCGTAATTTAAGAAGTAATTTGAGGATGCTATCTAGGTACATAATGGCATAGCAACCGAAGTTTATAGGCGCGTAGCTCTC
>JALOOL010000225.1 GCA_025454425.1 Hydrococcus sp. Prado102
TAATTCATCCAAGATTTTTTTTGAATCTGGACATTTAAATTTATCATCAACCAAGGCTTCTTTGCATCCAGCAATTGCACAAATACTTAAAAAGGTATATGCCCATTGAGGGAATTTATCTTTCTTCCCTTCAAAGGTGGGAACTTTTTGTCCCTTTAAAATGGAATCCATCTTTTAAGACGGATTACAATAATAACCCAGCTTTGAAATTTATTTGGTGATTTGAATCCAATTCTTTTTCACGTAATTATTTTTGTTGTTTTCCAGTAGTGGTATCCTGTTCAACACGTACAGACCAAAAGATGAAAGCTGTTTTGTTGGTTTTAACGGTTTAAGATGAAAGTCGTTTTGTTGGTTTTTAACGCTTTATCAATTAATAGGATGAGTTATTAAAAATTCTTAGAATTTTATCGAATCATCGACCGCCACAATCCCAGCAAGGTCGAGAATTTGGGGAATTAATTCTTCGCGTTTGACTGCCATTAAATGAACGCCGTGACAGAGTTGCTTGGCTAATTTTACTTGTTCGGCAGCAATTTTAACGCCTTCTAATAAGGGATCGGGCGCATCGGCGAGGCGTTTAATCATTTCGTCTGGTATGTAAACGCCTGGAACATTTTTATTAAGAAATACTGCGTTTTTCGCTGATTTGACCAAAAATATGCCTGCTAGGATTGGTTTATCCGTCCCCACAGCGATTTGGTGCATAAACTTATCCAATCGCTCGAAATCGGTTATCATTTGACTTTGGAAAAACTGCGCTCCTGCTGCCAATTTTCGCTCGAATCGTTGCTGTAAACTAGACCAACTCTTTAATTGCGGATCGACAGCCGCCCCTGCAAACAAGTCTAACGCTTCATCGGGAAGCGGTTTATTATTAAAATCAAAACCACTGTTGAGATTGCTAATGAGTTTGAGCAATCGAACCGATTCGAGTTCAAAAACTGACTTTGACTCTTTGTGGTCGCCTGCTTTCACGGGATCGCCCGTAAGCGCTAGGATATTATGGATTCCGAGAGCATGAGCGCCCATTAAATCTGCTTGCAATCCGATACAATTGCGATCGCGACAGGCAATTTGACAAATAGGTTCGACCCCGTACCGTTGTAAAATCACTGAGGCAGCTAGCGAAGACATTCGCAAAACAGCCCGACTGCCATCGGTAATATTAACTGCATGAACTCTTCCCTTAAGATGCTGTGCCATTTCTAGCATTCGCATCGGATTGCCTCCTTTGGGGGGAGTCACTTCAGCAGTAATCAAAAATTCTCGATCTAAAACGGCACGGCGAAATCTAGTTGTCATTATTGTCTTTAGTTATTGGGGATTGGGGATTGGTGATTTTTTAGGGGAAAGGGTAATAGGCAACCCAGAATAAGATTTAATTTATACTTTTTTCCTTGTCTAATACTTTCGACTTTCGACTTTCGACTTTCGACTTTTATTAAAGCGGTGGTAGATAACCAAGGGCATTTTTAACTCTGGTTAGGGTTTGATTCGCCACAGCCTCAGCTTTATGGCGACCTTCCCGCAATACAGAGTCTAAATAGTCCCTATTATCCATAATTTCTTTATATTTGTCTTGGATCGGTTTGAGAGAGTTAATAGCAACTTCAGCCAACAACGGTTTAAATTGACCCCAACCCATATCCTGACATTCTAAAGCCACTTCTGATTTCGTCTTGCCCGATAAAATCGCGTATAACCCTAACAAATTGTTACATTCAGGTCGTTCTGGGTCGTCAAAGGTTAAACCTTTAATTGTATCGGTTTTACAGCGCTTAATTTTTTTCTCGATCGCGTCTGGAGAGTCGAGAAGGTTAATCCGACTCATCTCTGAAGGATCGGACTTAGACATTTTACGAGTCCCATCGGTAAGACTCATCACTCTTGCCCCTTCTTGACGAATGAGAGGGTCTGGCAATTTTAAAACAGTTTTTCCTTTGGAAGCATATTTATCGTTGATGCGGATGGCAATATCGCGCGTCAATTCTAAGTGTTGTTTTTGATCTTCTCCGACGGGTACTTTATCGGCATCGTAGAGGAGGATATCGGCTGCCATCAAGACGGGATAATCGAGTAAGCCAACGCTGACGTTTTCGCCTTGTTTGATAGCTTTTTCTTTAAACTGGATCATCCTTTCTAACCAGTTCAGGGGCGTGATACAGTTGAGCAACCAAGCGAGTTCGCTGTGTGCGGTGACGTGGGATTGAACGAAAATAGTAGAATATTCTAAATCTATCCCACAAGCTAGGTAAAGTGCGGCGATCGTATAAGTATCGTTAGCTAGGGTTTTGGGATCGTGCGGAACTGTGATAGCGTGTAAATCGACGACGCAAAAGAAATTATCATATTCGCGCTGAACTTCAACCCAATTGCGAATTGCTCCTAAATAGTTACCTAGATGTAAGTTTCCCGTGGGTTGCACCCCCGATAGCACTCGTTGTTTGCCCATTACTTGCGCCTAAATCTGTTTAGAGGATTATAAAAAAATTGTTACTCTTTTGACACTCTACCCGTCTAGAAGACGGGAGATTCACAACGTATCCGGTTTCGGGATGTTGTTATCTTGGTTGAACAAATCTAATTGTACTCCCAAGTTCCCAGGCACATCGCGTTCGCCTCGAATTAAGGCACGATGTTGTCTCCTTTTACTCACTGTTAATTCAGAGATGGGCGTTTCAAACAGTGTTAACTGTTTGGGTTTCGGCAAGTCCTGCCGTACCTTTTTAATTCGTTTGAGCAGCAATCCATATTGATTTACTGCTTTGGCTTTAATGTTCCTAGCTGCCTGTAAATTGGCATCATCCAGATGACCACAATTGGTACAAACGAACTTTTCGCCATTTCTACTTGCAGCATCAATATGTCCGCAAGCGATGCAGGTTTGGCTAGTTTTCCTGGGGTCGATTTTCAAAACGATTTTTCCTGACAAGGATGCCACGTACTCAATCTTGGTTCTCAACGTATACCAAGACGTAACCTAAAAGCAAGACTTTATCCTTTAACCGTAGACTGCTATCATTTTATCTACAACAGAATATATCAGAGTTTGGTTAGATGACGCAACAGTATCGGAGAAGTTTTCACACAGTCTCTTTAATCAACTATCATTTGGTTTGGATACCCAAAAGACGAAAAAAAGTTCTAGTTGGCGATGTTGAAAAACGGTTGCGTCAGATAGTTGGAGACGTTTGCAAGGAACGAGATTGGATTGTCATCGCCTTAGAAATCATGAGCGACCACGTACATTTACTGGTTAATGTTCCTCCCAACGTGGCAGCACATGAAGTTGTTAAAGCAATTAAAGGGCGTAGTTCGCGCTACTTACGCCAAGAATTTCCTCATTTACTAAAATTGCCTTCTTTGTGGACGCATTCTTATTTTGTCTCAACGGCTGGCAATGTTTCTTCCCAAACAATACGAGCTTATATTGAGGAACAAAGACATCACGATGTAACATGAAGGCACGGCTATTAAAATGAGGGGCTGCGTGCGGAAGTAATTCCGCACTTTAAAAGCCCCGTAGCCGAATTGCGCTACATCTTCCGGTTAGAAACACGGAAGTTTTGCGCTGCTCGTCTTTTTCGATAATCAAAGCCTTACTTTACTCAGCAGGAGGACGAACAACATAGTTCAATGCTTCTGAGTTAGAAGGAAGCGAGGATAATTTTCCTTGTTGAACCAGCGTTTGATGAATCATCGCCGCTGCTGCCCCTCGCGTGAGAGGTTGGTTAGGATTGAGAACTCTTTTATTGGGATAATTAACGACAATGTTGGCTTGAGTGGCGGCTGCTACCTCATCTACTGCATCTTGAGGAATTTGTGCGGCATCTTGGTAATAATTGCTCGCAGCAATTGCAGGAGATTTGCTTGCAGTACTGGTAGTAGGACGATTAGCCGTTGCTGCCGGAGTTGTTGCAGAGAGACTTTGGAAAGTTGCGATCGCGTTTACGGCTGGCTGCATCAAAGAAAGCATTGCTAAAGGTATCGCTTTAGGTTGTTTTTGAGCCGTTTGAGCTTTTTGAGCCGTTTGTGTCGTTTGAGTCGCTTGAGCCGTTACAGGTTTAGGGGATAAATTTAACCCTCTCACCAAAGCACTAATTGCTTCTAGGCGAGTGACTTCCTCTCGCGGACGAAAATAACCGTCAGGAGCATTCATAAATTGTCCTTCATAGGCTTCTTCAATGGCAGAAGCCGCCCAATAGTCTGTCGGAACATCTTTAAAAACGCTACCGCTGGCTATTTGTCGCTCTTGGTTGCGATCGAAAGCTTGACGAATTATCGCCGCAAACTCGTCTCGTTCTACAGGTTGTTCGGGTTGAAAGCTTCCATCGGGATAGCCAGCAAGAATGTTTTGTGAAGCCAACTGTTGAATAAAGGGTTGTGCCCAATAGTCGGGTGCAACATCAGAAAAAGCTGTTTCTTGCGTTAAAGATGGAGTAGAAACGAGCAGAGGAGCTATTGCCCCTGCTGTAATTCCTAACGCGATCGCTCGCGATCTAGCGAATAAATTACAAACTAAATTAGACATCATAAAGACTGCTTAAATAGGACAAAACACGATTTTTTTTAGAAAACTGACCTAAAATCAATCTAATTTGAAGCTAAAATTAAATAGTGAAAAACTCGTGGAAAAATTAAAAATAGAAGCAAATTTGCTACTTAAGAAGTAGAATTGCTGCGTCTATGTGAGTAGCTAATCGGCTAAAAAATATAGCTAAAAGTACAGGCGAAGCTCTCTTGGCGCTCCACCTGTACTATCGCTCGAAATTAATGGGGTAGGATAACCCAAACGCAGTTAATAAAGAATCCATCAAAGATTCTTATCGATAATTGGACGACCTTCGCTGTCTATATCTAACTCTTCCCGACGAATTTGTTCTTGAGCATTAACGGTATCTTGCTCTACTTCTTTTCTGACTTTGACTTCCTCGCGCAATACTGTTTCTTTGTGAATGTCGGGTTGCTCTTCGTAAAGGTCTATATGTGCGACTTCTCCAGAACGGAATGCTTCCCCACGAGAAACTGGCTGACCGGCATTTGCTGGGGTGGTTCGCTCGACGACAACTCGCTCTTTTTCAACTGGAATAGCAACGTTTTGGGTTTGGGTTTCAACACGTTTGCCGATGTTTACTTCTCCAGTTTTCCGGCGTTGTTTGTTGGCAACTAATCGCTCTTCGTATAGTTTAAGACTTTGATGGTCGCGATCGCTCATCTCGAACAGATCTGGCTTTTGTTGATAGTCGTAGATATCGGAATCGACATTTCCAGTTGTCGGTGGAGTAGCTGCCATTTCAGAAGCCATATAAGGCATAGAAGCAGCAGAAGTGCCTAACTGGGTTGCCCCTCCTGCTATTGGATAGTTGCCATAAACTCCCGTTACTCGCTCTTCATAATCGCGATCTATCTTGAGATCGTCGCTAAATTCAGGTAAATCTTTTACTTGTTCTTTGGTTAATCCTACTGCATAGATGCGGCGATCGCTAGTATCTATTCGAGAACGACCTACGGGTAACAATACTTGCTTGCCAAAAATCCAAAAACCCGTGTCTACGACAAAATAGCGGAAACGACCTGTCTCGTCAACCATGATATTTTTGACGCTGCCAATTTTGTCATCGTCTATTGTTGAATAGACATCATAGTGCTTGATGTCATCGCCACCAAAAGCATCTTTATAGTCACTATCAAATTCTTCTAGTTTGTAAAGAACCATTTTGTTTTCCTTCCTATCTTGCGTACAAGCTAATTCAATTTCAAGCTAAATTCAAAAGGTGGAAAACTCGTGGAGAAATTAAGCTTATTATCAAATTCACTACGTTGTTTACTGACTCTAATCCAATAAAAATTTGTCTAAGATATATATCTAACTTACGACCGATGAAATGGTTTGAAGGTTTCATGCTTGCAGAGGATATAAAGACTTTTGATAATTGTTAATGTCTTATGTTTGGAATAATATTTTTCAAACTAGGCAATGCTAGAAAACAGTTAGGATAAGATTAAGAAAAAAATGAACGATCCTTCTGTCAAAAAGTTTTGGAATCAGATCGGTACTTTAGCACTAATTCGCTTTTTGCTATTTTTGGCTTGTGGCTGGGGAATTTTACAAGTTTTAGCTTATTTTGAAGGGATTATAGCTATCTTTTCATTTGCTGCAATTATCGCTTTTTTACTCAATTATCCGGTACGATGGCTAAATCGTTTTTTACCCTATAGCGTTGCAGCAAGTTTAGTTTTTTTGCTGAGTATACTATTAGTTGTCATTCTTACAGCTACGCTAGGTTTAAAAGTTTTATCCCAAGGACAACAATTAATCGATAATATTATTTCGTCTTTAAATTCTCTAACGCCTCTATTTACTCAAATAGAAGTATTTTTGAGCGAACGAAATATTTCAGTCAATTTAAATTTAATTCAAGAAACAATTCGAGGTCAGATTCTTACAGGAATTGGTTATTTGATCGCTAATCTACAAGGGTTACTAACTAATTTATTGACTTTGATAATAACCGCGGTAGTTGCTTTCTTTATGTTATTAGATGGCAAACGGCTATGGAATTTCCTCCTCAAAATTTTACCGAGGAATCAGCGGCAGCGATTTACGGGAATAGTAAAGCGTAACTTTTTGGGTTTTTTTCGAGGTCAGTTGCTTTTATGTCTGTTTCTAACTACGTCTACTTTTATTGTTTTTGTAATTTTACAAGTTCCTTTCCCGTTGCTTTTGTCATTAATCGTTGGAATATTCGATCTGATTCCTGGAATTGGTGCTACACTCGGCGTTGGCTTAATTACTTTAATTGTTTTATCTCAAAATGTTTGGTTAGCTCTTAAGGTTTTAGCGACTTGTATTGTCCTGCAACAAATACAAGATAATTTGATTTCACCGCGAGTTATGCAAAATACCGTTAATATTAGTCCCGTTATTGTATTTTTAGCGCTTTTAGTCGGTGCTAGAGTGGCAGGGTTACTAGGGGTTTTTCTTGCTATTCCGATCGCTGGGGTTATGGTTAGTTGGTTAGAAATTGATGAAATCAAAGCAGAATAATCGAGTGCGATCGCAATCTAAAAACCAACTAAAACCTCGTCTCATACTCAACTACGGCTCGACTCTCACCAGCAAAATTGGTAGAACCGCGCACTCTTAAGCGATCGCTAATGCGATAAATGACGTTATAACGAAGAGGTTCGTCAGTAGCAATAACATAAGACACAGAAACCGAAAAATCGTCAGTTAAATCGAACACTGCCTCGGCTGCTAAACCGAGTACCGAAGTATCTTCATCTGGATCGGTTACAATCGTTGGAAAGAGGCGAAATTCGCTAATTCCGACTGCGGAAAACAGTTCGTTAAAATTTCCTTGCACGGTGTTAAATAGAGTAGAACCGCCTATAGCAGCAAGTCCTAAAGCGGGATCGGCTTGACCTACACTAAGAGCATTCACAAAAGAACCTCCCAACAAAGCCACGATTTCTGCTTCAGAACGAGGCGGATCGCTAGTTAACTCCAAATTCTCCTCTAATTCGCTGGCTGGGCCTCGTACCGTTGCTTCTACGCGAACATTACTAATAGAACCGAAACCAGTTGCAGGAATATCCTGAATTTCGTTAGACATAAAGGGATCTGTCGTTGGAACCCCGATTCTGCCGCCAGTTACCTCTGGTACTGTCGCCACGAGATTGATATTGAGAATGGGATCGAGTCCTCCTTCTGGCATAAATCTTGCCGTTTGTTCGTAAGCGCGATCCAACGTGAATTGAGTGGTAAATAAATTAACCTGTCCCCCTGTCAGACTAACAACTCCTACGGGACGAGGATCGTCTAAAGTGCCATTGATGGATAAATTGCCCACTGCCTCAAAGCTTAGAATAGGCTGATAGGTAATGCGAACATTTTCATCGAGAATGAGTTGCAATCCTGCGAAATTTATGGGAGATTCGGAAGGAAAAGTTTCTTCTGTTGCATCCAAAATGGCTTCCTCGGTTTCCGTGACGGGTGTTTGTTCGCCTCCTCCAATTAAGATTTGACCATTCCTTAACCAAATCGTACCGCCAAGGTCGGGAGATAAAGCAGTGTCGGTAATGACAATATTTCCGCTAACACCGCCTCGATATAGTCCTTTGAGATTGAGATTTAAATTTTCTAGAGAAACGGTGAGGGGATTATTTGCTGCTAACTGTTGTGCTGTCTGAGTAGCAAAAATGGGTAAGATTCCCTCTGCTGTTATCTGACCGTTATTATACTGTCCTTGGATTTCAACAATAATGCGATCGCCATTCAACTGAGCTATCCCCGTCACATTGGTTAGCGGTTGAGGTAATGCTTGCGCTCTTATGGTTGCATTCTCAACTGTAGCAGTTCCCATCGCGATCGGTCGATCTAACGTTCCCCCAACCTCAATATCGACTTGTCCTTGACCTTCTACCCAAGTTACTGCATCGGTAAATAGATTAATTAACGCCAAGCCATAATCTCGCACGTTAGCTTGGAGATTAATTTGCTGGCTATCAGGTCGAACTGAAGCAAACGGCAATGCTACAGGAATACTTCCGGTTACTTCTACTGGTTGCTGCGTCTGTGCCGCCAAGAGGGTGCTATCAAAATTCAATCGCGCGTTATTATAAGTAAAATCGAGTTGTGCCGTCTCGATCGCGCGAGCGTTTACAGTCCCTTCTACTAACGCTATCTCGCCTTTAGCATTAGGATTTGCTAAACTACCTGCTAAGTTGACAAGTGCATTTAACTCGCCCGTAACATCGACGGGTAATTGAGGCACAAAAGGCTCTATCAATTCTACAGGCAACGATTCTACTTGCAACTGTCCCGATAATTCGTCTTGTCCCAACTGTCCGCTATAAGCGATCGATGCCTCGCCTAAATCGACTCGCAATGGTTGCAAGCTCAAAACTCCATTATCGAAAACTCCTTGAGCAACAACTTCATTAATAATGTATTCTCCCCACACCCAATTAATACCAATCAAATCGAAATTGACGTTAAGTGCTGGCTGCACTTCTGGCTGTAATGAGCCAGATACGATAATTTCACCGCTAATCGTCCCGTTTAATCGATCTAGAGTTGGTATAGTTGCTTCTTCTTGCTCTCTGCGTTGTCGTGCCAGCCAAGCTTCAATTTCTGAAAGCCGACGCAGTTGATTTAATATAGAAGCATTGGGAAGCCCTACAGATAAATTTTGTACTGCCTCTGCTCCTGCCAATTCAGTAGGTTGCGCCCCGCTTGCGATATCTTGAAACTCGAAGATCGAGAGCGTTTGTAAGACTCGCTCAATTCTGGCTTTATCTAAGTTAATTTGAAATTTAAATTCTTGTCCTGCTTGCAAATCGCCACTCAACGCGATGCGGCTGTCTCCTTGCAGTAATTCACCCCCTCGCAAGCTAAAAGCACCATCTTGATAGTTAATGTTTGCCCGAAATTCTTCTGCTGCGATTCTACCGACTCTCGGTTGCGCGATCGCAAACTCTCCAACAACGCTAGACTCAGCTAGATTTTCAGCAAGATCGATCGCCAATCTTCCAGAAACATTTCCAGCAATGGGTTCAAAATTCTGCAAGTTATCCCCAGGAATTGCATTTCTCAGTACGGTTATAGGAAAGTCTTCGACAGTTACAATTAAATTTTCGCCTTCAGTTATGCCCCTTGCGATTGCGCTCCGCGCACCGGCAGAGCCGATCGCCTCGTCTCGCCGAACAAAAAATGAAATTGGGCGATTGTCAGAATCGAGAATGAAAGCAATCCGATCTTGTTGTCCGCTAACTTGCAGTTCCGTCCTCTGTTCGGCTTGATAATTTAAACTGCCTGTTAAGGGCGACTCGAAAGCTAAATTATTAACAATTAAATTTTCTAATCTCAAATCCCCGATCGCGTTGGGAGCGTATGGAGTTCCCGTTACTTTCCCCGTAAAATCTCCTTGTCCTGCCAGTGCGGTATTAGCTGGAAGCTCTAAGCCCAGATCTTGCAAATTATAATTATCTGCTCGAACATTAAGATTAAACCCAGCGATTTGTGGTGCTTGCGCTTCTTGCAGGCGAACCGCGACGGTTCCATTGGCGTTAAATCCTGGTGCAGTAGCATTTTGAACGAGAATCTGTTGACCGTTCCATTGCACTTGTGCGTTTAAAGGTTGTTCGATTAAGGCTATTCCTTGGGAAAAACCCACCCGCCCTCGTGCTTGAATATTTGATAGATCGAAAGAACTTCCTTCCAGGCGCAAATTAGCATTAAATTGACCGCGTAAGTCTTGAGAAAACTGGTTGAGTGCTACGTTAGACGCATTGACGATCGCCTGAAACTGATT
>JALOOL010000226.1 GCA_025454425.1 Hydrococcus sp. Prado102
GCTCATCCCTTCCCCGAACTCGTTCAGTCTTTTGAAGAAGGAAGCGACAATGTTTTGCCACCTGCAAAGCTTTTCTGGAAGGCGATGCGCTGGATGCAAACGAGTCAGTTAGCGATCGCAGTCAATCTATTTGGCGAGTCAAGTATCGTTCGTAGCGATGCCAAAATTGCAACAATTTCTCCTCTAAATAATACTCCCATTTTAGATAAACCGCTCTTGGAGATGTTGAGCGATCGCCTTCAAGAATTAGGTCGCCAGCCATTAGAACCATTGAGCGAACGCAACCTTCAAGAACTTTTACAAGCTGCTGTCGATTACTTTTTTGGCAAACATAACACTCAAGTTATCCCCGAACAGCCACAAACTTCATCGGTTCTCCCGCCATCAGAACCCCAACAACCCAAACAGTTATTGCCAATCTCTCAAAAATTAAAGACTGGACTAGCAAGAAAATCTTCGCACTTAAGCGATTCCGAACCCGATCCCTTTCAAATTCAAGCGCTCGTTCAAGCAGCACTAGACCATTTTTTCGGTCAGGATCGGGGTCAACACTTAAGGGGACGAGCCGATAAAATTCTTTCTCCTCAAACCAATGCGATCGACGATCCCTGGCTTTCTTGGGACGATCTGTACGCCGAGCCTACTTTAGATCCTAGCTCAAAACCTCACAACCTAACGTCCGATCGACCCAAACAACTAATATCGACTTCAGCGCGATCGCAAAAAGTGAAATCCAAAAAATCGCTCTCAAAAACTCGTCGCTCGTCGCGTCTTCAAAATCATAAAGCTATTCAACGTCAAAACCATCCTAAACCAGAACAACCTTCCCAACTCGCTCGCAGCCATCCCACCGAACGCTCTCTCGAAGTCGATCCCGATTGGATCGAAACCAATGCAACTCCTGTAGGTTATGTCAAGCATCCTTTGGTTAGAGTTTTGGAATGGCTCGATCGCGTAATATTGTGGCTAGAAGATATACTGGTTAAGTTTTGGCGATGGTTGCGCAAACGTTTTTAACAGTTATCAGTTATCAGTCAAGATAACTGAATAAGTCCTGACAAATTTATTGAGGGGTTGTCGCTTTCTTCTCAAGTAAAAGAACTTGTTCTTTTGCTGCACGAGAAGCTTCTGTATTGCCATCTCGCTCGAAAAGTTGAATAGCTTGCTTAAAATCGAGTAAAGCGCCTTCTCGGTTGCCGATATCTAAGCGAGCGAGTCCTCGATTAAAGTAGGCTTCTGCGTATTCGGGATTGCTAGCAATGACTTGAGAGAGTTCAAAATCGGCGTTTTTGCTATCTCCAGTATTTAGATATGCCAAACCCAAGGTGTTGTGTGCAAAAGGTTCGTTGGGGTTAATTTGGAGTGCTTTATTAGAATCTGCGATCGCTTTCTCAAATTCTCCTAGTTGTAGATAAATATTAGCTCGATTAACGTATGCTTCGATAAAGTCGGGATTGTGTTTGAGTGCTTGGGTAAAATCGGCGATCGCTTTTTCAATTTCTCCTATTTGAGAGTAGGCAAAACCTCGGTTAAAGTAGGCATCCGCATCATTGGGATTGAGTTGCAACGCTTTCGTAAATTCTGTGCTGGCGGCTTTGTAATCCCCTTGTTGACTTTTGGCGATGCCTTGTTGAACTAGATCGACAGAACTAACTTGCATCAGTTCGCTATCGGTCGATTTGCTTTGGGTAGGCGGAACAAGCGTACAAGCGGTCGTTTGACCGAGCAAGAGAACGGTCAAACCGAGCAGAGCAATTGAAGAGGAGGACATATTTAATTAATCCTGTAAAAAGCAGGGAAAAAAGTTTTTTTAGTTTTTATTTTTTTTATCTGTCTCGTTATCCTCTAAATCCTTCGCGATTGCAGGTCAAGAGATACAAGAGCCGATATTAAGTTGGTTTCTTCTAAAATGCTTATGCAAATTTCTTTGCAAATCTTTCACTTACGACGTTGGCGCAAGCCAAAGTGCTAAGTTTTTGACATAGCATTGAATGTCTGCTACAGCTTGAGGTTCTTTTTGCATTCCCTCGCCAGGAGGTTCGTCTACAAAGCTGGGACAACCCTTGCTTATATCCCAATTGTAATCTACAAAATGATGGAATGTTGATTGTGCAACAACTCGTCCTAGTTGATTTTCTCGCTCGTCGCTAACTCGCTCGACTGCGATCGCCAGATTAAAAGGTCGTTCGGTTACTAAGCTTTTTCCCGTCGCAATGACTCTCGCGTATTTAGCATCGGGGGGAACTCCAATACCGCCTTCGTGGGGATGAGCGGGAAAATATTGAATTGTTCCTATGGGCGATTCTGGGTTTTTGAGTAATTCGTGGATGGGTTCGATGGGTTGAATGACTTGGTAATCGCCGTTGCGACCCGAATGATAGTTCGGCCAGGAAATGTAGGTTGTATAGCAGTCGTCGATACAGCAGCGAGATTCGTCTGGATCTTTTTGCTGCTTATTGAAATAGTGGAATACGCCGATGTTTTCAAGACCGCACATCGAGATCCCCATATCCTGATGGTCGCGCGTCGTCAGAATGCCGCCTCCTTGTTGGTGAAAGCGAATTATCCCTGCTAGATCGCGATCGCTCAAACCGCCTCCTACATCCAATGCAAATAACCAAAGTTCGTCAAAAGTTTGGGAATCGAGATGGCTGAGTATGGGGTCGTTACCTTGAGAATCGGGTTCGCGATCGCGTGCTGTCACTTGAAACAAGAAGTTTCCCAATTCGTCTTTTATACTTGCCAAATAGTCCCGCAACATCGAAAAACGCGCGATCGTCCAATCGTCTTCTTCTGTTGGCAACAGGGTTGTTTGCAATAGGATGCGAATAGACATAAAGTTGTTGGAGTTCAATAGCGAGGGATAGACTTTTGCCCTTTTAATTTACTAGCTCACAATAGGTAAAAAATCGGTAAATCAATTACTTTTACTAACAATCTATGCAATTTAAATTTGAAATACTTATAGATTACACCCCATCAAACGCGCTAAAAAATAGTTAGTCATTTTTGAACCGTAGGGAGAATTCCACCATCGCGAGGGATGACAGCCAAGGGGAGCCGAGAGAGAATAGTCAAGTTCGTCACATTTTCTCCAGCGGCGATTTTCGCGCCAGCCTACTTGTTCGCCTAACTTTTCTATTAGGTTTCGATCTTGTTCTAGCGTCTTTTCTAAATTGCCGCCTAAATTTAGATAGAGTTTTAACTGTACGCTAAAGCCAAACCGTTGTTGGCTGTATTTTAGCCAGAGTTGGTCGATAGTTGCGATCGCGTTACAAGGAAAAGCTCTAATATCTTCGGGAGTTAATTCTTCAATCGGCTTTCCTGCTATGTCCAGAATGACGTTGATGGTTTCTTTATCGGCTTCAAACCAGTTTCCAGAAGCTAGATACTCTTGTAATTTTCCGTAGCGGTGTACGTCCGAAACGAGCATGAGTCTCTCTTCTAGCTGGGAGACTTGAGTTGATAAGGTTGAGATTTGTTCTAGGTGGGGTTTAATTTCTGCTAGTTGGCTGCTGAGTAGGCTTAGCTGGGTTTGAATATCTAATAGCTGGCTCGATTGAGCGTTACCCTCGTTACTTGGATTAGACATAATTGGGTCTTGCTTCTAGCGACTCTTCTAATATTAAGACTCATTAACTTGAGTTGGGGCGCAATACGCCAAAATTTTTTTTAAACTCTCAAAGCGTTTGCTTTCTTAGCTTTACACTAATTTATCTATGAAAATCTAACTTTTTTGACTACCACGATTTCGGATTATCATTTATCATAGGTTTTCTATATATAGAGTTTTTAAAGCTTAGTAACCACTATATCTGTGGTCTGATTTAAAAGTACTAAATATCGTACTAACTAAGCTTGAGAAAATAGTCTCTTCAACCTCGACTTATGCAACCCACATTATCGACTACAATTTCCAATTCTAGCGATCGCTACACAACTGCGTCTTCTGGCAGTAATGGGATAGTACCACATGCTAACGAGATTCAAGTCCTCAGACGAGATGGTTCGAGGACTCCCCTTAATATTGCTAAAATTCGTTTAGTAGTTGATTGGGCTTGTGCGGGGAAAGATGTTAATCCTATAGCCCTAGAAGCAGGCTTAAAAACGCGCCTGCGCGACGGGATTACTACTAGAGAAATTCAAGATAATTTAATAAACTGCGCCTTAGAAATGTGCAGTCCCGAAGAACCCGATTGGCGTTATGTGGCGGGAAGGCTACATATTTGGAGTCTGTGGAAAGATACCCAAGTCAAGCGCGGCTATCAATACGGCGATTACGCGCAAACAGTTGGGAGTAAGGTAGCTCTAGGACAATACGATGAGAGAATCCTAACTTATTCGTCTCAAGAATTACAGGAAGCTGGAAGTTGGATTAATCCTGATTGGGATATCGATTATGATTATGCTGGGGTAGTCTTGCTGACTAGTCGCTATTTGTTACCCGACGAATTGCCCCAAGAAGCCTTATTAACGTGTTCGCTGCTGTTAGCTACCGTAGAAGCGCCAGAAAATCGCCTCGTTTGGGCGAAGAGATTTTATGAAGCGATCGCATCTCGTAAAATCTCTCTAGCTACCCCGATTTTGGCAAATCTAAGAGTTCCTGGCGGTTCTTTAACTTCATGCTTTATCGTGGGTATTGATGACAACTTAGAGAGCATTTTTGGCGAGATTACCAACACGGCGAGAATCTCCAAAAATGGCGGCGGCGTTGGCGTAAACGTCAGTCGCATTCGCGCTACTGGAAGTTGGGTGATGGGGAAAGCGAATGCTTCTGGCGGGGTAATTCCTTGGATTAAGTTATTGAATGATACCGCGATCGCAGTCAATCAGGGCGGTCGTCGTGCGGGTGCAGTTACGGTTAGTTTGGATGTATGGCATTGGGATGTCCCCGAATTCCTGGAGATGCAATCCGAAAACGGAGATCAACGCCGCAAAGCTTATGATATTTTCCCCCAATTAGTCTTACCCGATGAGTTTATGCGTCGAGTTGTTAATAAACAAGACTGGACGTTAGTCGATCCTTACGAAGTTCGTACCAAATTGGGAATAGAACTTGCCGAATTGTGGGGCGAAAAATTTGAAGAAGCTTATCGATTAATTGAGGCTAGATTAGATACAGAAATTACGCTTTATAAGCGAGTTAATGCCCGCGAATTGTTTAAAACGATAATGCGATCGCAGGTAGAAACGGGAATGCCTTATTTAGCTTTTAAAGATACCATTAATCGGGCGAATCCTAACAAACATGAAGGATATATTCCTAGTGTTAATTTATGTGTTGCTCCAGAAACGAGAATTCTAACCGATAAAGGTCACTTTCCAATTGCCGATTTAGCCGGACAAAAAGTTAATGTTTGGAATGGTTTTGAATGGTCTGAAGTAGAAGTTAAACAAACAGGAACCAACCAACCTTTATTAAAGGTTAACTTATCCAATGGCGAAGCATTAGAATGTACTTATTACCATCATTTTTGGGTTCAAGATAGTTATCGTTCTAAACCTCGCAAAGTCGAAGCTAGAGACTTACAACCTGGAGACAAACTAATTCAATACAGTTTGCCTTTAGTAGAATCAAAAGACGATATTGATTTTCCATATTCTTATACTGCTGGTTTTTTTTGTGGCGATGGAAGCTATTCATCCCAAGGATATCCAGAGTTAGATTTATATGGCGAAAAGAAAAATCTAGTTTCGCATATTGCCATTCGTAATAAATTACACGGTAGTCGGTGGGGAACAAGAGAAAGAAATTCTCTTGCTATTTACGATGACATGAAACAAGATCGTCTAGTATGCAAACTTCCCTTAGATCTTTCTCCAAAATTTACCATTCCTTTAAATGGATACACGATTAAATCGCGTTTAGAGTGGTTAGCAGGATTGTTGGATGCTGATGGTACTATTTCGCGTAACGGTAGTAATGAATCGCTAACTATTGGTTCCATTCGTAAAAACTTTTTGCTAGAAGTTAGATTATTGCTTCAAACTCTTGGCGTTGATTCTAAAGTCACGAAGTTTCATGAGGCGGGTTTCGATTTAATGCCTGATGGAAAAGGAGGTAAAAAAGCTTACTACCGTCAAGAAACTTACAGGTTATTAATTTCCTCTAACGGTTTATTTCAATTAGGACAACTTGGGTTAAAAACTCATCGTCTCAAATGGACGTTAAAAGAACCTCAAAGAGAAGCGAGTCAATTTATTAAAGTTGTCGATATAGAACTTACTTGTCGTCGCGATGATACTTACTGTTTTACCGAACCCAAACGTCATTTGGGAATGTTTAACGGTATTTTGACGGGACAATGTACTGAATCATTCTCCAATGTTACTCCTGGAATAGAAGCGCATTGTTGCAACCTCGTAAGTCTTAATCTAGCTAATGTTGAAGATGACGAACGCGATCGCATTTGTAATATCGCCGTTAGAATGTTAGACAATACCATCGACATCACCAATCCTCCCTTCGATGCGGCGAAAAATCATAACAACAAATATCGCACTATTGGGGTTGGTTGTATGGGATTAGCTGACTGGTTGGCGAAGCGCAAACTATCCTATACAAACTTATCTGAAATTAGCAATCTTTTTGAAGAGATTGGTTATTGGTGTACGCAAACATCGATGGAATTGGCAAAAGAAAGAGGTGCTTACAATGCGTTTGCGGGAAGCGATTGGAGTCAAGGAAAGCTAATCGGTTCCAAACCCGTTGAATGGTTCTTAGAAAATGCGCGTCATAAAGAGAGATGGGTACAACTTTCTGTGGATATTAAAACTTATGGAATTCGTAACTCTCATATTACCGCGATCGCGCCCAATACTTCTTCATCATTAGTGCAAGGTTGTACTGCTAGTATCCTTCCCGTTTATAGTCGTTTCTTCTATGATAAATGGGCAAAAGGAACCGTTCCCGTCGCACCGCCATTTATTAATGATTGCTTCTGGTTTTATCCAGAAAATAAAACCATCGATCAAAAAATTGTCGTCCAAGCTGTTGCTAAAATGCAGCAATGGATCGATACGGGAATTTCGATGGAATTGTTATTTAATCTCAACCAAGGCGTTTATTTTCCTAACGAACCCGAACGTTCTATTACAGCAAAAGATATCTTTGAAACATTAATAACAGCTTGGCAAGAAGGTTGTAAAGCTGTCTATTATGTCAGAACTGTGCAGAAAGATAACTTTAAAGAATCGGATAGTAGCTGTACTGCTTGTGCAAATTAATATAGGGTGGGCAATGCCCACCCTACAACTCAACCCAACCTACAAACTATAATCCAAACAAATCATAAGTTAGGTAAATACTACTTAAAAAAATGCTACAGAGGTTTTTATGCACGCAAGCTTATACGAAAAAGATTATTATCTTTGGTTGAAGGAAACTATTCAACTTTTACAAAATGATAAATTATTAGAGTTAGACAGACAAAATTTAATTGAAGAACTAGAAGAGATGGCAAGAAGTCAGAAGAAAACTGTAAAAAGTAATCTGACTATTATTCTTTGGCATCTACTGAAATATAAGTATCAACCAGAAAAACGAACTAATAGCTGGAAGCTAACTATATTTGAACATCGAGATAGACTAGCTGAAGATTTTGTAGATAGTCCCAGCTTAAAGCCTTTTTTTCTAGAAGTATTTAATGATTGCTATAGCAAAGCCAGACAAAAAGCAGCGATCGAAACTGAATTGCCAATCGAGATATTTCCAGTTGAATGTCCTTTTACTCCAGAAGAAACTTTGAACCCTGAATACTTACCGGATTAAAATATATTCGCTCTTATTTTGCAATAATATTAATTTGTCTGGAAGAATAGTGATTTAAAATACAAATCAAACTCGCTTGATTTAATTTTAATGCTAAACTAGCAGAACAATACTTAATTTTATTTTGTACTTTTAAGGTTAGTAAATGTATACTAACTCCTCTTCAAAAATGCCTCTCAACCCTATCTTTAATCCTGATGGGGACGATAAAATCGAAAACCGTTCTATTTGGTTTGGCAACACGACAAACCTGATGCAACTTAATGATGTCCGTTACAATTGGGCAATTGGTTTGTATCAGCAAATGCGAGAGAACTTTTGGGTTCCCCAGCGCATTGATATTACTCAAGATGTAACCGACTACTGGAATCTCACACCAGAAGAACGTTATGCTTACGATGGAATTTTGTCTTATCTCACCTTTCTAGATTCCATCCAAACTTGTAATATTCCTCATCTAAAAAATAGCATTACCGCCCCAGAAGTTAGCTTGTGCATGGCAGAACAAATCTCACAAGAAGGAATGCACAATCAAAGCTATCAATACATCATTGAAACGGTTATTCCACCCGAACGCAGAAATGCTGTTTATGATTTCTGGCGTACCGATAAAATCCTTAAAGGTCGCTGCGAATTTATTGCTACCCTCTATCAAAAATATATCGATAATCCGACTTCAGAAAACTATTTTGTAGCACTTTTAGCAGATTATTTGCTCGAAGGATTGTACTTTTACAACGGATTTATATTTTTCTACAATTTAGCATCTCGGATGTTAATGCCTGGGTCGGCTGATATTTTCAAAATGATTAACCGCGACGAACTTTCACACGTCCGGTTGTATCAAAAATTGATTCCAGAAGCAATGCGAGTTTTTTCGCATTCAATCGAACAAGTTTATGAAATGTTCGATACCGCAGTTCAACACGAATGTCGCTGGACAAATCATATCGTTGGCGACAATATTTTAGGAATTACCGAGGCGAGTACGGAACGTTATACAAAATATTTAGCGAATATGAGGTTGCGTTCTATCGGACTAGAACCGTTGTATCAAGACGAGAAATATAAGAAGAGTCCCTACACTCATTTAGAACGATTTTCCGATACGAAAAAAGAAGCACATACTAAAGCTAACTTTTTTGAGGCTACCGTTACTAGCTATGTTATGTCTTCTGGTGTGGGCGGTTGGGATGAAATCTAGAAAATCGATAGAAGACTTTCTTCCTGAAATCATTAATGAATCGTAGAAACCCAACATATATAAACTTTGTTGGGTTTCGTACCTCAACCCAACCTACATTTCTACATTTCTAAAGAGAAGTTTAGGATATAGTTAGCGCGATCGCATTTCTAATCAAAAAAGAATTTTATTACTCTATCGCAGGCGTGCTGCTGCCTCGCGCAATCGAGAGTTACAATCATCAACGATGGGACTGCCATGCGCGACAGAAATTACTTGCAAGTCGGGCATGCTATCGGCTAATGCTTCTAACCACTGACGATAAGCATCGCGATCGCTCATAAAAAACCGCCTACCCAAGCCAGTAATCCCAAAAAATCCACTCGATCCAATTGTACTTGCTCCGAGCCACTGAAGTAGAAATTCTCCTGTGGGTAAGTTTTGTTGGAAATATAACTTGTTTAAGTTAAATAAAATGTCTGTAAACACTAATGCCTTCCCTGTCGGGAGTGGCAATTCATAAACGAGTTCTTGCGGACGAATACCAGCAGGTTCGTGACAAACAATTCCGTATGCAGGTAATATTTCCTCTGCGATTCCATCTACCGCCACCTCTTGTTCGACATAGGATTTTGCTGCCGCCGGACAAACAACAATTAGCTGAGGATAGCGTTTTTTGTATGCGCCAGCATCAAGTCTGTGGATGCGGTTAGGTACAATCAGGATTTTAGGCAGACCTAATGACTCAAGTTTAGCCATTTCTCGATCGTTTAATGCGATCGCGCTGTGAATCAACAAGCTACCGTCTGCTAATTTATAAAGCACCATTTCGCGCGGAACCATAGTAGAACTAGGTAAAGTGCCCGTTACGTGCCAAAAATTGGGAACTAGTTCTTCAATCGCACCATGAGGTAGAACGTGAGACTGCCACTCATCCTTAGTAGAAGTGCCTTTGGGCGGACGGGGTTTAATCGTAGAAAAGAAAGAATAAAATACCTCAGAGGAATTCTTTTTTTCTTGATTCATTGCGATCGCTGTCTTATTAGCCTAAACTAAAATATACCTCGTTTGGGTAGCGATCCAATTGGTAGACGTATATTAGGAATAAGTTCCTATCTTTCTGCTATATAATTCCTAGACTCTCACCTGTCATTATTTCCTGTTTCATTGGGAGCATGGGAGCGGTTATCCCTCCGCAGGCTTTCACCCTGTAGCCCAAGGCGATTAAATTTTGAGAAAGTCATTAACTAACTTGGTTGTTGGTCTAAGAAACAGCTAGCTAAAGACTAGCTCTTTTTCCCTCCTCTGCGCCTGGAGCGCGACGGCAACGGCGTTCAATATGGCGAGGCAACCTCGCCATCCACGCCTCCTCAATACGGCGACGCAGGTACGTCCAAGGGACGGGCTACGCCAACGCCGTCCGTGCCTCCTCTGCGTGAGATATTAAAAATCACTTTTGACATACTCACCGCACTTTTAGGGCGGTGATTCTTGACGCTTCATCGACTGATGCCGCTTTTATTGGTCTTACTCTGTCTCTGCGTCCGTTTAAGGTCGTGGCAATGCCCTATCCCGACCATTTCTATATTTTTGGCCGCGTTCCTATCTCTATCCTGTTCTATTCCACAACTTAGGCAGAGTATTGAACGAATAGAAAGGTCAACTTTTCCCCATCTAAACCCACAGTCAGAACATATTTGACTGGTGGGTTCCCATCTATTGATTGCGCGAAACTCTCGAACATATTTTTCTGACTTCGCTTCGCACAAGTTCCTAAACTCTCTCCAGCCTTGCAAGCTTATCAAACGGGCTAATCGTAGGAGAACCTACTCTTTTACCTTTTCGTTTCCCGTTTCTGGACTCGAAAAAGTTTTTGTAAGCAGTGTCTAACTGTCTCAGCGACTGCTGCAATGGTACAGAAGAAACATCCGCTAACCAATGTCTAGATTCAGTCTTCTTAGCTATTGTCAACATGGCAGCAAGCTTGTTATACCCTGGCAACTTTTCAGACTGTTTGCACAAAGCTAAGGCATCGTTCCAGACAACCCGAACACATCCAAACAACTGAGCTAAACTCACTTTTTGTTGGGCGGTTGGGTAAAATCTGTAGAGAACTCCACAAAAAAAATGATCCAATAGCTAGGCCGATTTAGCAAAAATTTCCACAAACCATTTTTTGAGATTGGGAAGACGATGAATCTGTGCT
>JALOOL010000227.1 GCA_025454425.1 Hydrococcus sp. Prado102
TTCTTGTTCTTCTTCAATAACTTCTACAATCTGCTTTCTGCTCTCAGCTTCAAGACTTTCAGTATAATCCTCCAAATTCAACAAACAGTTCAGGAAAATCTCGACAAAGATGAACTATAAATTAGATCCGCTATCTCCCGAATTAGAAAAATATCGCGATCGCATTGAAGCTACTATTAAACCTTATGTTGGAATCGCGATCGGAAATAACGAGCGACCGAGTTGGTGGCAAAGTAAATTTGGCGGTTTGCCTTATTTACCTAAAGGATTTGATTATCCACAAGATTTTGAGGGAAAGTATTTATTTTTTATTGCCCAAATTAATTTTGCAGAAGTTCTACCGTTAGATAGTTTTCCAGAGCGAGGAATTTTACAGTTTTATATTGGTGACACTGACTTATATGGATTAGGTTCTTATAGTTTTTTATTTATGAATCGGAACTTCAACAGTTAGATTTCAGTGATGTTTATTATTATTGGGGTCGTGATAGCGTTTAATATATTCCAACTTAAAAAAATAAAAGCGAATAAATTACCTATAAACTCTCTCTGCGCCTCTGCGCGACGGCAGGTTCTCCTCGACGGAAACCGCCAAGACCGAACTGCCTCCTCTGCGTGAGATTTTAATACCGAGTATCAAATTTAGCTAGATGGACGGGTACACTAAGACTAGACTATCTGATTCAGTACGCTATCTTGAATTCATCCATCAAGCAACAAAAACTCAAAATTTCTCTGTTGGTTAGCGATTTATCTAGTCGCGGTGCGGCTAGATGGGGGGGAGCCGTTCGTCCTTTCTTGTTAGCGCAAGCCTTACAGAAACTCGGTCACGAAGTAAAAATGTTTGGAGTAGCATTCGATCGCGATGCACCTGAGATAAACAATACCGATATTTCGATTACTGCTATTCCCTGTGACTATTATGCAGGTTTTGTCGGGAGCGCGATCGCACTGAGCAAACTTTTACCCAAAATCGATGGCGATATCCTCTATGCTGTCAAACTAAAACCAACTAGCTTTGGCATAGGATTGCTCAAACAAATGCAAAGTCGTCGTCCGTTGCTTGTCGATATCGATGATTGGGAGATGAGTTGGTTTGGTGGCGACTGGTGGAAACCCCCAAAATTCAAACATTTTGTCAAAGACTATCTTAAATCGGACGGCCCTTACAAACATCCAGACAATCCCGTGTATCTAAAATGGATGGAAGGCTTGCTCGATCGCGCTGATGCAGTAACCCTTCATACTCAATTTATCAAAGAACGTTTTGGGGGAATTTATATTCCCAATGGTAAGGATATATCGCTATTTTCTCCCGAAAACTATAATCCCGATAAAAGCCGCGCTAAATATGGTTTAGCCGATTATAAAATCTTGATGTTTCCTGGCGCACCTCGTCCGTATAAAGGAATCGAAGATGTTTTAATTGCTTTGGATAGGCTCGATCGCGACGATCTAAAATTGGTTATTGTCGGCGGTAGTCCCTACGACGACTACGACAAGAAACTAATGGAACAATGGGGACGATGGATTATTCAACTACCCAAATCTCCCGTACACGCAATGCCGGAGATCGTTTCTGCCGCTCATATTATCGTCGTTCCCCAGCGCAATCTGCCTGCTGCTTTGGCGCAATTTCCCCTCAAGTTGACTGATGGTATGGCGATGGCTAAACCCGTTTTAGCGACGCGAGTAGGCGATATTCCCGATATTTTAGGCGATACTGGGTATTTAGTCGAGCCAAACTCGCCAGAACAACTTGCTACTCAAATTGAATGGATTGTAGAACATTTAGACGAAGCGAACGAAAAAGGCAAACAGGCAAGACAGCGATGTTGCGATCGCTATAGCATTGATGCAATGGCGGATATACTTGCTGAAGTTATCGATCGCGTTGCGATTGGATAACCCTATATAAGCGAGCTAACATAACTCTTGCTTGCCATATAGCAATTCTCTTTTAGATGAGGTACATGGCTTACAGTTTTAAGGCAGGTAAATTGTTTTTTGGGACTTATCAATCGATTTGGCAAAACTCTCGAATAGCCTGCCAGATTTGCGGCATGACATCCATTAAGCTATGATCGCTGTTTAATTCAACTAATTTTACGTGCGATCGCGAACTCGCATAATCTCGGCTAACTTGAATAGGAATAACTTCATCGTTACGTCCGTGCAAAATTAGCGTGGGAACTGCCCTTTGTAATTGAGCTTCGTCATACCGAGCAGCATCGAGCGCGAATTGGTAGTGGAGCGGGAGCGATCGCCCTTCACCATAATGATAAACCGATAAATAGCCAGATTCCTGCCATTGTTTTACTTGCTCGTCTCCTAAATAAGACAGCCACAGCTTCATAAAACCAAACGCAGGAGCTAGTAGAACCAGACGTTGAACCTGGGGATATTGTTGCGCTACGATCGCTGCTGTCAATCCTCCCAAACTAGAGCCAATTAAGGCGAGTGGCGTTTTTGGAGAGAGAAAGACGGCTATTTGCTCTAATTGTCGAGTTATCGTTAAATGAGAAAAATCCCCTTGATTGAGGTCGGGGATTTTCAGCGAAATCTGACAATCTGCAAAGCGATCGCGTAAATATCGAGCTTTAGCAGAGTCCGGGCTAGAAGCAAACCCGTGTAAATATATATATATAATTCGTTATCCTCACTAATCTTTTCGCATCTTCACAGCAAAAATCAGCAACCACTTAACTCGCGATTACCGATCCTCAATTAAATTCATTGAATTCTATAAGGTTAGAATTCACTCTCGATCAAGCATCTTCTTCAGTTTCTTTAGATTGACTCGGAGAAGCTTGATAAAGAGCGTCTAGCTGTTGGCGTGCGTCTTCTACCGTTACCGAACGCATAACCAAAAGTGGTTCGTCAATTGGTTGACCTCTCTCATCCAATAATTCGGGATGGACAGTCGCGCTATGAGAATTTAAGTTCACCTCTTTTCGACCGAAAGAAGAATTATTTGGCGGTGTATAGTGACGCTGCGAGTCCATACTCACAGTCACTAAGCTACGAAGCAGATTGCCAATTGCTAAAAAAGCGATAACTGTAAAAGCCAGAATGTAAAGTAAATGCAACATTCGAGCGTCCTCCTGGGAACATTTTGTTTGAGTAGTTTTTATAGAGATTTGCCAAGGCAAACTTAACAGAGCATTATTTTACTAGCTTACCAAGGATAAACAAGGTTGAATTCTATTTGGGGATCAAACTTCGGGATCGGTTGATTCAGAAGCTTGAGAATTACCATTCTTAAAAGAACGCCATCGCATAGCAACTTGCCAACACTGAGCAACTAACTGATGCCAAGGGACTAAAGTAGCTGTTTCTATGCCAGCTTGTCCTTCAGTCGCTTTAAATAGCATCTGAGCTACATTGACTTGTTGCTGAGCTTGTTTGACGCGATCGAGCAACTCTTCTTGTTCTTTGTCTCCTAAAAAAGATATCCTTTCTGATTCTAATAATGTACGAGCGCGGGAGAACCAATATTGAAAATCTTCTAATAGGGGTTCTAGGATGGTTTTTAATAATTCTTGTTCGGTGGGATGGGAGTTTGACATTCTTAAAAGCGGCTAACTATCCTAAGAAATATCTTAGCGTTCTTTACATTTCTTAATTTATTGTAATAAAAATTTTAAGATTATGGTTAGAGCCGAGAGCGGTTTTGGTGCTGTTCGAGCATCTCTTCTCCAGTATCTCCAGTCGTCAGCCACAAAATAGCCCTCGCCCCATCGCGCAAACTTTTTTCAATCGGTTCTGGCGGTGCGTCAGAGGGGACTGAGAGGGGTTTAATGACAATCCCTTGACTTCCGAAAACAATTTCGCCGATGATGAGAGCGCGACGCATATGATTTTCAGAAGTAATTAAATAAACGCTATCGATTCCCCGTGCTTTGAGTTCGCCAACAAGAGTCGTAAAGTTAGTAACGGTATCGACAGCATGATAATTCAAATGCAGGCGATCGCGTTGAATTCCAGCCTTGGCAAAAATTCGTTCGACATAGCGTTGCGGACTCCCAGAAGACACCCAAATCGACAAATCGGGGTGTTTTGCGGCTAATTTGGCAGCAAAGCGTTCTCTGTCTTCATGTCCTCCTAAAACAACTGCTGCTTCTGGTTCGACCAAAAAGCGTTGTAGTTGCTGGTAGCCCCACCAAAGCGACAATCCGATGACAGGGAGAAGGAACACAAACGATCTTTTTTTCTTTTTACGAGGTCTACGAACCGATACTTCTCGTCTGCGAGAGCGCATTTTGACAGACATTAACACCAACTCAAACCACACTACTAGTTTGTCAATTTTCAATTGACGGGCAAAGGGGAAAGGGGGAAAGGAAAATTTTTAACTCGAAAAAGTTATCCATCAAAATTAACTTGACACAGCACTCGCCACAAGTAAAAACTTTTTAAAAACAATCTAACCGAATCGACATCATTAAACGACGAGATAGGAACAATTATGCTCCCATCTTTAGAAGAAATTAATTTTTTAGGAATTGCCAGCGGCGAGATAGAAGAAACTCCAAACCAACAAGCTCAGATTACTCGATAAAAATAAAAGTTTTGATAAATGACCGAAAAATGCTGAATTATTAAATTTTGAATTCAGCACTCGTCATTGATAATTTAATTGACGGGACTGGCCGGAATCGAACCGGCGACCTAGCGCTTCAGATTGGCGTGAGTTTCCCCACTCTCTGGACTATTCCTTCACCATAGGCATTGCGCCCGTAGGTGGTGGCCGTTATGTTGTAGGAATTTTAATTGTATGGTTTGATAGCATTTAATTTATCCCCTCGCTCGTTTCCTACAACCAGTCTCTGCACCTTCTCTACTGGGGAAGTAGAGCTTGGCTCAAGATTACCGTATCTACGCTCGACTTAGGCTTCCTTGAATTTGACCACATTCACCGATGAAGTTTCCCTCATAGTGCCCGATAATTCAGGAGGCGCTCGCTCTATCCTACTGAGCTACAGCCCCTTATTTGTCTGTAGTATCGATCTTACCTTTATCCATTGTTCTTTGTCATCGATCGCCCGACATCTTTTTAATTAATGTTTCCCTTGAGATAGTATTTAAACTATGCGGATTCCTTTACCCCAATTTTCAACTGAGAATCGCCATCCCGATCGCATTGCCGAAGTTATTGAAACGATGACGACGGGATATTTAGCGCAGTGCTTAGAACCAGAAGAACTTACCTTTCCAGCTATGCCGCCTTTTGGTAGTTGGGTAAGGGCAATTGACGAAGAATCTGGCAATAAAATTTTTGGGATTGTTACTTATGTGACGACTTCGCCGATCGATTCGGTTCACCGAGCGGTTGCGCTAGGATTGTCCTTGAGCGAATTGCGCGAACAACAACCGCAAATTTTTGCCATGCTCAAAACCGAGTTTCGCGTTGCTATTCTTGGGTTTGAAACCCCTCGCAGTAGTGCTAACGGCAACGGTTTTTTACAAGGACAAATCTATCAGTATTTACCGCCTCGTCCCCCTCAAATTCATCAAGCTGTTTACCGCTGTGAAGATTTAGAGGTGATTCGTTTTAGCGAACAGTTAGATTTTTTGAGAATATTGTTACAAGTTAACGATGTTCCAGCAGAAGCTTTAGTTGCCGCAGTGCTTCGAGAAATGTATCAATTGCGAAATGGCGATCGCGAATGGCTCGTCAAAGTCGGTAGAAATCTGAATACACTACTTAAAGATGACTACGATCGCCTTAGATATATTTTCAGCCAAGTTCGTCTCTTTTAGCTTCGGGATTATTTTCTAAGTCTTGTTCTACCACTGCTTTAAGTTTTGAATAAAAGTCCGAAGGATCGATAGCAGGAGTAAATTCGTGAATGGGTTGTCCCAAGCTTCCAGACGTTTTTGTTTCTCTGTCAGAATAAAAGGAAGATTTCTGAGTAAGATTATCGGCTAGAGGTATTTTTTCTTCATTTTTTGAAGAATTTTCAAGATGAGAAGCCGTTTGCAGTTGCAAGACCGAACTCTCTAATTCCGAGCTAAATTGTATCTCAGTTGAAGGTCGAGCAGCTTTTTGGGGGTCGCTTGGCAATAATGGTTTGTTCTGTTGTGTTTCCTCTGCTAGAGAATAGGAATCATCTCGAACAATTTTATCTGGAGACAACGCGCGATCGCGCTGGGCGCACTCTGCGTCCTCATAACGGGCTAGACTAAGATCGGTGTTATAGCTTAGCGCAACCGAGGAAGAACTAGAAGAAAATCTATCTTGGGTTAGTTGGGGAAGAACTCGAAAAATTAGACGTTCAAAATCGTAGGGAAAGTGAAACGTCGGCTGTCCGCGTCGCTGCCATAAACCGAGAATATGTTCGACGGAAATCGCTTTGTAACGTCCCTGATAAAGTGCTTCGATGACAGCTAGACGAACCCATTTAGCGGGATATAGTCGCAGCCACTGCTCGATTAATTCGAGTGGGGTATATCCTTTGAGTTCAAACCCATAACGAGTCAGTAATGCGGCTGTTTGGGCAACTGTCAATTCACTAGCCAAGTCTGTCATCAATCGTTTTGGGACAGTTAAAAATATTTTAGTAATGTTGTAATAATTATTGTCCGCTCTGTTATAAAAATTTTCCACTATGATTTATAATCATCCTGAACTATACGGCTGTCTTTCCCATATCGCTTTTGCCAAAAAGTTCTTTTATTCCTGAAAAAGACCGGCACTCTCATAAAGATTTAATTCATGCAATTTTAAAAACGTTTTTTATACTTAGCTTTTGTAGATCGGCAGCCCCAATCTAAATTTTCAGGTTTGAATTTTTTATGCTAGCAATTTTAATAGACAAATAGGTAAATTAAATTTACAATATTTGTATTTTATTTTAAAGTACAAATTTTTTAATAATGAAGATATTAAAAAAAGGTAAAAAAACAGAAAGAAAAAAATCAAAATTTTATGGAACGAACCAAAAAAGTTTTTAGTCCAGACTGACTTAAGCAATTTTTAATAAATTCAGAAAGGGACAGGCCTTTGAATACGATAAGCTTTAAAAAATCAAACCAAGCAAACAAGACAAGCGAAAGCTGCATGAAAGTTTTACTTTTATATCCTCTGTTTCCTAAAAGTTTTTGGTCGTTTGAAAAGGCTCTAGCCTTAGTCAACAAAAAAGCCTTGTTACCTCCACTAGGCTTAATTACGGTCGCAGCAATTCTTCCGCAAGAATGGGACTATAAATTAGTCGATCGCAATATTCGCGAAGTTACCGAACAAGAATGGAACTGGGCAGAGCTAGTCATCGTCTCTGGCATGATCGTCCAAAAAGAAGACTTACTCGCTCAAATTCGAGAAGCTAAGCGACGAGGAAAAAAAGTAGCAGCAGGAGGCCCCTATCCTACCTCCCTCGCCGACGAAGTACAAGCAGCAGGAGTAGATTATCTTGCCCTCGACGAAGGGGAATTAACTCTACCCCTATTGGTTGAAGCCATTAGGCGCGGAGAACCGAGCGGTATATTCAGAGCGACAGAAAAACCATCCGTCACCGAAACGCCGATTCCTCGCTACGATTTACTGGAATTTAGCGCTTACGATAATATGTCGGTTCAATTTTCGCGCGGGTGTCCTTTCCAGTGCGAATTTTGCGATATTATCGTTCTCTACGGTCGCAAATCCCGTACCAAAACCCCAGAACAATTAATCGGCGAACTAGAGCGTTTATACGAACTCGGTTGGCGCGGGTCGGTCTTTATGGTGGATGATAACTTTATTGGCAACAAGCGCAATGTTAAATTGTTGCTCAGAGAGTTAAAAGTCTGGATGGCTCAAAAAAACTATCCTTTCAATTTTGTTACCGAAGCTTCGGTGGATTTGGCAAACGATCTAGAATTGCTCGAACTGATGAGCGAGTGCAATTTTAACAGTATCTTTTTAGGCATTGAAACGCCGGATGAAGAAAGTTTAACCCTAACCAAAAAATTCCAAAATACTCGCGATTCCCTGAGCGACTCAATAGATATCATTACAAAATTTGGGCTGCGCGTGATGGCAGGTTTTATCATTGGTTTTGATGGTGAAAAGTCAGGAGCGGGCGATCGCATCGTTCAATTTGTCGAAAAAACAGCTATTCCGATGGCGATGTTCAGTATGTTGCAAGCGCTTCCCAATACTGCTTTGTGGCATCGACTCGACAAAGAAGGACGATTGCTCGAACAAAAATCTGGCATGAATCAGACAACTTTGATGAATTTTGTGCCAACTCGCCCCATTGAAGAAATTGCTCGCGAGTATATTGACGCATTCTGGCGGCTCTATGACCCAAAATGCTATCTCAATAGAGCTTTTCGTCATTTTAGGAAAATGGAACCGCCCAAGCATTCTGGGGGAACGTTTAGCGTGAGTTGGGCTGAGGTTAGGGCTTTGTGTATTTTGATTTGGCGACAAGGAATCGTTCGCCAAACGCGCTGGCTGTTCTGGATCAATCTGTTTAAGCTGCTTAAGTATAATCCTAGTATTGCGGCTCGCTATTTAACCGTTTGCGGTTTCTTAGAACACTTTTTGGAATACCGCCAGATTGTCAGCGACCAAATTAACGCTCAGCTAGCTGCTTATCTAGAAAGTAAATCCCCAACCGTCATTCGAGAACCCGAACAAGTTGAAACGGTTTATCAAAAAGTAAGTTGAGCTAAGACTTCGGTGTTCGCATTCCTTGCAAATGGGTAATAATAAATGTATCCTGTGGGGAATGCGAGCATATCATGAATGAAAACGCCGATTTTGCCAATTATGTAAAACAAGCAGCGCAATTGCTAGATCTGCCTATTGCACCGGAGTATCTGCCTGGAGTTGTCGATAATCTAACTAAAATGGCTGCGATCGCGGCTTTAGTCACAGAATTTAATTTACCTCAAGAGATCGAAGCAGCACCGATCTTTGAGCCGTAACTAAAATGAGAAATCACCTATTAGTAGGGCTTTGAGGATTTTAATGAAAGCCAATTTCCATCCTCCCCAGCTTAATCTTTTTCTCGTGCGTTTAGTTCAATTAATTGCTCGTCCAACCGCACGTTTTCTCTATAAAATCGAGCTTTGCCTTTCACCCGACGATTTAGCACTTCTAAACTCCCTCAAGGGAGAAAGAGTGTTGCTGCTACCGAATCATCCGACCTTTGACGATCCAATTGCCATGTTTCTATTATCGGCTCAATTGGGTCAAACGTTTTATTATTTAGCAGCTTACGAACAATTTAACGGATTTCTCGGCTTTCTTCTTCGGCAATTGGGTGCTTACTCCATTCGTCGCGGTTTAGCCGATCGCAATAGTATCGCTCAGACGGTAGAATTACTAACTCAAGATGGTTGCAAACTCGTTATCTTTTCAGAAGGAGGATGTTCGTTTCAAAATGATACCGTCATGCCTTTTCGCGAGGGAGCAATACAGATGGCGTTTCAAGCAATGAAAAAGGTACTCAAACAGAGCGAGTCGCTTCCTGACTTCTATGTCGTGCCTGCAAGTATTAAATATCGCTATCCTCAAGACATGAGTGCTACCATCGAGAAAGCTTTGAGGCGATTGGAGCGATCGCTTAAGATCGATCCTACCCCCAATGCCGATACTTACGAACGATTGCGGGCGATCGCAGCACGAGTTTTGGTCGAGATTGAGGGCGATTATGGATTGTACCATCCTCAAATAGAACGAGAAAGTTCTTGGAACGAGCGAATCGCACGACTTCGAGAGCTTGTTGTGCAAGGATGCGAGCAACGCTTGGGTATTCCTTCCGTTCCCGATGACCCCGTACGAGAGCGCACTTATCGAATTGAGTACGCCTTTAAAACGAAGAAAGACGATACAACTTCCCAAGAAATTATCGCCGTTTCTGAAGGATTGCCAAACGACACCCAAAATTTTGAGGAACTTCTCAAACAAGATGAGTTAATCGAGAAGTCAATTATACGGTTGTTAAACTTTGATGCGATATACGATGGTTATGTAGCTGAGAATCCAACAAAAGAACGGTTTCTCGATACGCTAACTCGCCTAGAGCGAGAGGTATTTGATATCGATCGCCCACAGATTTCCCATAGGCTGTCTCCTGCAATATGTCTATCTCAAGCCGTTCCATAGGTAGTCGACCTTGCGTAGTTCACTGAAATTTCCCTTTGTTGCACATTTGACGGTTTTTCGAAAAATTTCAATCCCTAATTTGGTCTATCAGTTGTCACAAACAAGACCATCACA
>JALOOL010000228.1 GCA_025454425.1 Hydrococcus sp. Prado102
AGAGACATTACGAATTGTTGGGAAAGGCGATCCTAGCTTCACTAGCGATCGGCTAAAAGATCTAGTGCGACAACTTAAAAATCAAGGCGTTCGTCAAATCTCAAAAGTAATTGTTGAAGATAGCTATTTTAAACAAACTGGAATTAATTATAGTTGGGAATGGGAAGATATCTTTTTCTCTTATGGAACGTCGATTAATAGCTTAATTTTAAATGAAAATGCCGTCACCTTAACAATGACTCCTAGACTAAACGATCTGTCTTTAAAACTAGAATGGTCTGACCCGATAGCAGCTAGACAATGGCAAATCGAAAATCAAACTAGAACTATTCCTAAAGAAACTCCAAATAATGTAGAAGTTCGAGGAATTTTTGGAACTTCTATTTTAGATATTAAAGGAGAAATGGTACTTGATAGCGAACCCGATACTTGGGATTTAGCAATTATCGATCCATCTCAATATTTCTTAGAAACATTGCTTAGACTTCTCACAAACGAAGGGATCGAAGTAGAACAAGGGTTAGTAACTAAACGATCGCAAACCAATTTACCAGAAAAAGAATTAGCTTTTGTTGAATCAGAACCTCTAGCAATATTAATCCAAAAAACGAATCAGGAAAGTAATAACTTATATGCCGAATCTCTATTACAAATTTTAGGCAGCGAATCGAAAGATAGCACGGGAATAGAAGCAGTCCAAAAACAATTAACAGAATTAGGCGTCGATCCCGATAGCTATGTTTTAGTAGATGGTTCTGGATTATCTCGTCATAATTTAGTCTCTCCAGAAGCGATCGCCCAAACGTTAAGATTAATGGCAAAAACCCCCCAAGCAAAAGTTTATCGAGAGTCTCTTGCCGTCGCAGGCGTTAGCGGCACTTTGGAGAGTCGTTTTAAAAATACTTTAGTCGAAGGAAACTTACAAGCAAAAACGGGAACGCTATCGGGAAATGTTGCGCTTTCAGGATACTTAACCGTGAATGGATCTCAACCTTTAATCCTGAGTATTATCGTTAATCAATCGAATCGTTCCGTATCGGAATTACGCGATGCGATCGACGAGATTGTAATTACCTTAAGTCATTTTCAATCGTGTCGGGATAAAAAGGCAGAAGGCAGCTATGAAACGAGTAAAAAGAATAAAAGTTTAAATCTTAGGGGAGAGTGACACACTAATGTAAACTCTCTTACCCAACCAAATTTCTGATAATTTATAGAATCGCTTGTTTGAGACTGTAACAAAATTTCCCAATCGACTCTAACCCTTGTTCTGGCGTTCCATTGGCTAATTGCTTGACAAAAGCACTCCCAACAATGACAGCATCTGCACCCCATTGCTTAACTTGTATCGCTTGTTCGGGGGTAGAAATACCAAAACCAACGCCAATCGGTTTATCGGTTGCGTGACGAATGGTAGAGAGTAACTCTTCGACTTTGGTAGCGACTTGGGAACGCATTCCCGTTACGCCTGTAACGCTGACGAGATAAATAAATCCTTGAGATTGTTGCGCGATCGCGTTTATCCTATCTTCAGGACTAGTCGGTGCGATTAATAGCGTTACATCAATTCCGATTTCCGAAGCGGGTTTTAACAAGCTTTGCGCTTCTTCTAAAGGTAAATCGGGAACGACTAACCCTCGCACCCCAGCATCAGCAATTAATTTGAGAAAACTTTCTACTCCTCGATAATAAATCGGATTGTAGTAGGTAAATAAAATAATCGGCGCTTTAATTTCCTTCCCAACGGTTTTGACGAGATGCAAAACATCTTCTAACTTAATTCCACGTTGTAATGCTCTCGTCGCCGCCGCTTGAATAACTGGCCCATCTGCGAGAGGATCTGAATAGGGAACTCCTAATTCAATTAGATCGGCACCCGATTTATCCAATATTTGTAATGCTTTAGCAGTAGTTTCTAAATCTGGATCGCCAGCAGTTATAAAAGGAATTAGGGCACATTCATCGCGATCGCGCAAAGATTTCAAGCACTCGGAAATATAAGTCATTCAATTTTGAACTTTGAACTTTGAACTTTGAATTTTATTCTCTCACGCTTGCGATTTCTTTTTTGCCTTCGCTTGCTTTTCTCGTTCGACTTCGGCGAGTAACTTTTCCACTTCTTCTGGACTCATCTCGTCGAGGCGTTTTTGCAAAACAGCATCCTCGTAATCTTGAAGTTGTTGGTTGTAAGTCATCTTCCTATTGACGACGCGAAACAGATAAGTTAGCGTCCAACCGACTAACCCCGCAACGAGTAACGCTTGACTCCAGATACCCGCTTCTAAACCATCTACTCCAAATGCTTTAAAAAACAGGTAGAGAACTCCACCTGCGGCAAAAACGCCAATAAGTATGGCTATAACATCAATTCGTCGCATTACATCTACATTAAGCTTTTAATACGCGGCGTTTGGGACGAAAATTCAAAAATGGACTCAACAATAACAGTCCGGGGAAGAAAAAGAACACCAGAAAATACATGAATGCTCGTTCAAAAGAACTTGCCACATACCAACGACTGTTGAGATAAAAATAGACCGCGCCAGGAATAACTACTAAATAAAGACCGCCTAAACTCAGATACAAAAGAGCCGCTAGGGTGGTTTCTGGAGAAAGCATAATTTATTATTTTTGTCAAGAAATAAAAGACAAGATGGCAAATTTATATTATTTTAACGCCTTGGCGACTCACTTCTCAAAAATTTAGCTAACCTTCGGTCGAGGCAAGAGGTAAGTCTGTTTCTTATTGCCCATTGCCTTTTAACCAGAATAATTTGTGGTAAAATCCAGCTAGACAACTGCTGCGGTGTTGTGTTGTGTCCGCTACAAACTATGGTAAGTAAAATTTTATCTGTCGGGAGTAACAATCCCCGGAAGGAGGATGACCGAGACTAATTGTTTCGGTCGCGATCGGCTAAACGTTGAGGCAACCTTAGCCGAAGTAAAAAAGCTTCAGATCGACCGCAAATACCGCGATGCCTCTGGATTATTTTATATCGAGGGAGTGCGTAACTTCATACAAGCAAACGATTGCGCAGAGCGCAGCGCCAAAGGCGATCGCAACTTCGATATATCTGCAATTCTTTTTAGCGAAAAACTATTAACCGCACCGCTCGCGCGAAAGCTAGTTCGTCAGGCTCGTCGTTGTGGTGTCAACTGTATATCTCTTACTCCCGAACAGTTCCGCAGTATCTCGCATACCGAGAAAGCATCTGGTGTGGGCGCGATCGTTCGCCAGCATTGGTCTGGTTTGTATGATGTCTCGCCCAAGGTGGGGTTGTGTTGGGTCGTTCTTGAAACAGTGCGATCGCCAGGAAACTTAGGAACCTTGATTCGTACCTCAGAAGCCGTAGGCGGTGCTGGATTTATCTTCTTGGGAAGGCGAGTAGACCCTTTTGACCCCGATGTCGTTCGCGCCTCAATGGGTGCAATCTTCCGTCAGAGGTTTGTAAGGACAAACTTTAGCTCGCTCGTTCCTTGGATACGCCGCCATCAATGTCATGTTGTGGGTGCTTCGCCAGACGGATCGACAGACTTGCATCAGTTTGACTATCCTCGTTCGACGCTGCTTTTCCTCGGAGAAGAACGTCAAGGTCTTACCCAACAGCAACGAGACTTATGTCAGTATCTCGTTCGGATTCCTATGGTCGGTATGGCTGATTCTCTCAATCTCGCCGTCGCAGGAAGTTTGCTCATGTATGAAGTTTATCGTTCCCAAAAATTTTGCACTCTAAAGGAATTATGAATGATTAGTTCAGGAGGAGAGGAGTTAAAAGTTCTTTCGTCGCGTAGCTAGCGTAAGAACGTCTTTAGTAGCCCGTCCCTTGGACGTAGCAATTCTTTAGTTCAAAAAAATTCAACCGAGATCCAAAAGTTTAAGAGTTTAGGAGGTAGTAAGTTGTGCTGATAACTGGTCACTGGTCACTGATTAACTGTGCTACTTCCTCTACCTTTTGTCGGCTAGCCTCCAAATTCTGTTGTAAAGGCATCAAAGCCTCTTCAGACAATCTAACGCGCGATTGAAGTTCTGCGAGCCTTATTGTAGCTTGCAGCCAATTTTCTTCTAAATTCTGAATTTCTTGGTTGATGGAAGCGCGATCGCTTTCTTGCCGAGAAATTGTTTCTTGAAGCTCTTTAATGCTTTCTTGCATCTGTTCGAGTTCTTTTTCTATCCGTTGTCGATCTTGTTGGGCAATGCGTTTTCTTTCTTTTAACTGCAACAAAATCGGTTCTAGATTGATTTGCTGGAGATTATCTTCTATTTCCATCACACCTTGGCGACGGCGCAAAACTTTTAAGTGTTGTGCCAAAAGTGCTTGTCGTTCTCTGAGAGTACGCCGTTGACCGAGCAACGTTTCATTTAAAAACTTCTGCCTTTCTTGTTCTTCTGCTAGTTCTGACTCAAGATTGAAGCGATCGTAATCGTTGCACGTTCTAATTTTTTCTTGTAACTCGTCAACAGTCTCGCACATTAAAGACAATTCTTCTTCTTGATCGTTAACGAAACGAACGATCTTGTCAAAATCTGCTTGGAGCTTTTTAACAACTTCTTGTAACTCTCCTAAAGGCATATTTTCCAGCGCTTGAATATTAATCTGCTGTTTGCTTTGGGTATCTCCAGATCCAGTGATAATTTTTTTGATTTCTTCGGTCGAACCGATCTCCAGATTAATGCGTCCTAACAGTTCTTGCTTAGTCATCAGAAGTTGTTCTTGGACTTTTAGCTGAACTTTGGTGTTTTCCAAAGAAAGTACAAGTGAGTTCAACTCTTGTTTGCGCGTTTGTATGGTTTTGCCTTGTCGGTCAACCTCGTTTTGTTGCTGTAAGAGATTTCCTTTTTCTTGTTCTATTTGTTGTAAGTAATAACTCAACTCGGATTGCTGACGCTCTAGAGCTTCCTGCGCCGATTGAATTTGAAATTCTAGCGAACTAGCTTTATCGACATTAGAAAACAAGCGTCCAATAATTTCTCTAATTTTATCGGCTTGCTCGCCATCCCAATCAATCGGCCCGATTTGCCTTTGCAGTTCTTCTAAGCGTTTTTGTTGGCTTTCAACTTGCGCCCAACTTGCTTCCATTTCTTTCTTCTGGCGTTCGAGTTCCTCAAACTCTTCGTGCATTTGGTCGATTTGTTCGAGCCGAGAATCCACTTCTAGTTGGCGGCGGTTGAGTTCTTCAGTTTGAATACTTAAAGATTGTTTCCACTGCTCGATTTCTTCTTGTTGCTCTTTGGTTTTTTCGAGCAAGCGAGACAATTTTTGTAACTGGCGTACTAACTCGATCCCAGCCAGTTCCGGCTTGCCTGACATTTGTCGGTTGTTACTCAGGTTGACAATTACCAGAGCGCCTTCTCCAGCCTGAGCGATTTCATCGCAGGCAATGATTTCTTCACCGGGCACAGAACTCCAAGTTTGGTCGTTATGTTGACAAGCTAGGAGTTTGAGTTCTGCTTTAGCTCCGCCCATGAATCCTTTAGTTTGCTTTTTTACTTCTGCAAGATACAGCACGAGTCACGATCCTTATATTTATCTCTTCTTCCTAATCTTTGACGACAAACTTGGCTGACATTGACAATTGGGTTTAATTTTTAGGGAATTTTTTCATTTCCTTTTAGCTTATACTCAATAGTTTTAGCGCTACCAGAGCGCCGCAATCGTCATAAAAGTTTACAAAGTTGTTTGAGGGTTTTGTTTGTTGATACTAGTATCAAGGATAACTAGCATCAGAAGCCCTTGCCAAGATCTTTATTAAAAGGTGAATTTGGAATGAAAAGTTTTATCTTTGAAAGGACTTCTGTAAATTAAAGTAAGATAGATGACACTAATTCTAAATTCGCCAAGTCTATTGGCATGAAGAATTTTTAAACTAAGCAAATTAGATTATCGTCCCATGCAGGGAACGTTATATGAAATTGATATCCGAAGTATCTTGCAACTGATCGAGCAAGGGCAACGAACGGGCGAGCTACTAGTAGAAGCCTATCCCGCTAGCTTAGGAAGCCCAGACAAGCAAGAATGGGAGCGAAGTGGAGAGCTTCGCTCGTCCGAGTCGAGAACGAGCAGTGGAGTCGGACAATACTGGCTAGTGTTTTTCGTGGGTGGAAAAATTGTTTATGCAGCCGATCGCCACAGCAGCAGTCTCATTCGCTTACGCGATTATCTCCATAGCCATCGGGCAGAGAAAGCAATCGACCTCCTACAAAGTTCGTCCCTAGCAACGACAAACGAACCAGAATATGCCTATTTATGGCTGTTACTGGAGAGAGGAGCGATTTTGCCCTCTCGCGGACGCGGCATTATCGAAAGCGCGATCGAAGAAATTATCTTCGATTTACTCGGTCTGCGGCGCGG
The DNA here is from genome assembly GCA_025454425.1 of Hydrococcus sp. Prado102. Classification (GTDB taxonomy): domain Bacteria; phylum Cyanobacteriota; class Cyanobacteriia; order Cyanobacteriales; family Microcystaceae; genus Hydrococcus. The sequence goes on from JALOOL010000228.1 coordinate 6,351, forward strand.
AACCTTCATTTTTGAAAGCGGAGATGCGATCGCGCCTCAATTAACTGCCCTAGAAGTCGCTCCACTCCTGACCAAGACAATGCGACAACTCCAACAATGGAAGCAGTTTCATCCTTATATCCAATCTCCCCATCAAGTTTTGCTCGTCAACAACGATGCCAAGCTAAAAAGTTCTCTACCAGCGCAAGCTTATGGAAGCATCGCGCGCTGGGCGGACGGCAAAACCTCTCTACGCCAACTTTCAAGATTTCTCAACCGAGATTTATTGACCCTCTCTAAAGGGATTTATCCCTATGCTGAAAGAGGGTGGATACACCTAATCGATCCGGTTCCCCGACGAAAACAAACAGCTTCATCGGGTTCTAATCTTCAAAAAGGCGATCGCGCTCCCCAAATTGTCTGTATCGACGACGACCTTTCCATTAGCAAAAAAGTCGAGTACATCCTAGTTGAAAGGGGCTATCGGGCAGTGGCGATCGCCAACCCAATCGAGGCATTAGGAACAGTTTTTCAACTCGCCCCAGATTTAATCTTGTGCGATATTGCTATGCCGCAACTCGAAGGACTCGAAATCTGTGCCATGCTGCGGCGATCGAGTAAATTTCGCCAAACGCCCATCATTATGTTGACGGGCAAAGAGAGTTTCACCGATCGCGTCAGGGCGCGGATGGCTGGAGCCACCGACTATCTTACCAAGCCTTTCGGAGAAAACGAGCTACTCTTACTGCTCGAAAAATATTTGAATTGGGATTCGTACCTGAAGTAAGATGAGGGCAAAAAAAAGATTGTGATGTGGTAGTTAACCAAAAAATTTGGGCACATTATAAATGTAGCGTTTCAAGTCAAACCGATTTGAGAGCGACTTTTAAGGGATTCAGTCAAGTTGGGTTTAATGTATGGCGATCGAGGTTTAATATGCTAGAAACATATCGTTTTAAAAAAGTTAATGCTAAAGAATCTAGGCTCGTTGTCAGTGACTAGATTTTATCTGGAGTATCGTCAAATAATTTAGATGGGGGATTATGAGCGAAGTTTTGGTTGTAGAAGATAGTCCGACACAACAGCAGATAATATTAGACCTGCTCAAAAATAGTGGTTTGAAAGTGACTATCGTTCAAGATGGGGTTGAAGCGCTCGAACACGTTCAAAAATTTAACCCTAATTTAGTAATTTTAGATATTGTCATGCCTCGCATGAATGGTTATGAGGTTTGTCGGCGACTGAAATCCGACCCCAAAACCAAAGATGTGCCAGTGATTCTTTGCTCGACAAAAGCAGAAGAATTCGACCGTTACTGGGGCATGAAACAGGGAGCCGATGCTTATATTGTCAAACCGTTTCAGCCAGTAGAACTACTCGGAACGATCAAACAGCTACTGAGAGGATAATAAGGAGAAATGATTGGAACTCCGGATTTTTTCACCGGAAATAATCAGATTTTTTCACCGGAGCTTCAGGAACTACAGACTCCTGAAGGCGAACTTTATCTGAGATTTTATTTGCCTTCTGGCGACGAATTTGCTCTCCCAGCAACGGGAATCGTAGAAGTAATGCAACAAGCCACCGATCGCATTACTCCAATTCCTAACGCTTCTCCGCTATTATTGGGAACGATCAATCTGCGAGGGCAAGTAATTTGGGTAGCAGATTTAGGTCAGTTTTTGGGAGATCCAGTCGTGTTAAACACCGACAAAGCAGAAATTCCAGTAATTGCCATCGAAGATCAAGAAATTATTTTAGGATTGGCGATCGAGCGACTGGGCGAGATGGACTGGCTTGATGTCGAAAAGCTTCAAATGTCAACAAACGTTCCCGATCGCATCGTTCCTTTTGTCAAAGGTGAATGGACGGTCAAAGACGATCTTCATTACGCTCAAATACTACGACTCCTAAATCATGTAGCAATTTTGCGCTCGGCACGGTGGGCAGCCTAAACAGTGACCAGTGAGCAGTGACCAGTGACCATTCGGAATTTTTAACTTTATGACAACTGATATACAGACGCAATCTTACGAGCGTCTCTACCAATAACTGATAACTGATAACTGATAACTGATATAGACCGTGGAGTAAAGCAAATGGCATCAGAGACAGATTATACACAATTATACGAACAAGCTCAAACAGCTTATTTACAAGCCGACTATCAAGAAGCAGCAACCCTGGTAGAGCAACTAGCTCAAGACTACCCGGACGATCCCAACATTTTACTCTTACAAGGTCACATCTATCTGGGCTTACAACAATACGAATCGGCAGGCGAATGTTATCAATCCGTTCTCAAACTGAGCGATCGACCGGAATTAGTCGATTACGCACAAAAAGGACTCGAACAAGCACAACAACTTCACTCATCACAAAACAATAACTTTTCTGGCGCGCTAGAAGAATACGATTCCAACGGGATTGCTTCAGGAGAAGATTCAAGCTTTCCAGGCTGGAGCGATGAGTCCCAAAACCCCAGTTGGCAAACTAACTCATCGACCAACGACGACGAGATAGATTGGAATAGTGCCGCTTTTGACGAAGACGATGCCGGAGAGCCGACTATCGGACAAGTACAATCGTTTGATAATTCTTCGTCGGGAAGCAGCAGCACTCCCGATTTGAGTTTTGCCTCGCCAAGAGAAGACTTTGACGAAAATGCTTGCGATAATCCCTTCGAGCGAGCAGACGGTCAAGATACCGTACTCAATTGGCGCGATAGGGCAGATGAAGAGTTACCAGAATTTCCTTTTCCTCAAGAAGAATCCGACTACTCGCCCGGAGCGTCTCAAGCAATTGGCGATCCTACCTTCGTCGTTAGTTCCGACTCTCAAGATCGACGATTGCGAAGCTCAGAGCGCATCAGCGAAGATTTTGCCGACAATGACATCGACAATCGCTTAAGCGATGACGATAGCGAAAATTTTTCTTTTGGGAACGTATTTAGCGAATCCCCACAAGAGCAATCGGGTTATGCCGTCACCGAAAGCGAACCTAACGAAGATTTTCTCAATAATTTAGAGGTATTGCCCGACGACGGACTAGAAGATATAACTCGATTCGAGCTAAATAACGATATTGGCTCGGACTTCGATTCCGAGCTATTTAGTACCGCTAGCGGCGATTTAAGCGGTAACATCAGTTCGGGGCTTTCTCGCCAACTTCCTTCTAGTGGGGGAGCAGAGCTAGAAGGCTGGAGCGAAGGACAAGAAAGCGTAGCTATGGGTTTGAGCGGTATCTCCGAGCGATTTGTCAAACCAACCGTCGAAGTGCCTCAAGGAAAACTAAGCAAGTTTCTCAATGCCTCCGCCAAACAAAAACAATTGGTTATTGCAGGGGTGGCTGGGGTTTCTTCGGTACTGGCGGCTTTGTTAGCGTTTGGGATGGCATCGTCTAGCGCGAAAGATTCGACAACCAAACAAGCCCTTTCTCCTTTTAGCAGTACGGGACTGTTGGTAACTCTGGTAACGGGAGCAGCTAGCATGGGAACAACGCTGCTTTTAGGACAGATAGCAGCTAACCAAACCAAACGCGCTAGCGACGATTTGCAAATTCAGTTTGATGCGATGACAGTAGGCAACTTCAACGTCAAAGCGACTGTTTATTCAGAAGATGAGTTGGGACAGCTATCGGCGAAATTCAACCAGATGGCGCGGGCGATCGCAACGACGACCACTGAAGCGCAACGGCGGGCGAATGAAATGGAACAGGCAAAAGAAGACTTGCAGCGTCAAGTTATCCGCCTGCTCGACGACGTAGAAGGCGCGGCGCGAGGCGACCTGACCGTAGAAGCCGAAGTAACTGCCGACGTATTGGGTGCGGTTGCCGATGCGTTTAACCTTACAATTACCAACCTCAGAGAAATCGTTTTCCA
>JALOOL010000229.1 GCA_025454425.1 Hydrococcus sp. Prado102
TCAGAAACCTCAGTTGACAATATAGACAGAAATATGCACGAATTTTTGCTTACTTAGAAAGAATGAAAAAAGAAGCGATCGCCAATGGATATGTTACGACTATTTTTGGAAGACGACGCTATTTTGACTTTACAAGCGAACAGTTCTATAGACTGCGAGGTCGCAATCCAGACGAAATCCAATTAAATGAACTAAAACCGAACAATACTGACGCACAACTCTTAAGAGCGGCTGCTAATGCACCCATCCAAGGATCTAGTGCAGATATTATCAAAATTGCCATGATAAAACTGCACGAAATCCTACAAAGCAAACAAGCGAGATTGCTTTTGCAAGTTCACGATGAATTAATCTTTGAAGTCCCATCCGACGAATGGGAAGAATTGCAACCGCAAATCAAATCCACAATGGAAAATGCAGTAAATTTAAGCGTCCCTTTAGTCGTTGACGTTCGCGCAGGGAAAAACTGGATGGAAACAAAATAGTTTAAAGTTAAAAGCTTGTAATTTATCTTTTGTTTCTAAATCCACCTAGAAGTTCGTCTGCTACACTAAAAAATCCAGTAAAAGAATTAGACGGATTAATGAGTCGGTTAATAGCATTTGGTTGGTATGGTGGAAAATATAGCCATCTTGATTGGCTTTTACCGTTATTGCCTCGAACTACCCACTTTTGCGAACCATTTGGCGGGTCAGCAGCAATTTTGCTTAATCGAGAACCGTCACCTGTAGAAACCTACAACGATCTCGATTCAGAATTAGTTAACTTCTTCCGAGTATTGCGAGATGAAAAGAACGAACTAATTAGAGCAATTGCGCTTACTCCCTTCTCAAGACGTGAATTTGAGTTAGCAATTTCTAAACCGACTGAGAAAATCTCTAACCTAGAAGCAGCACGGCGATTTTATGTTCGTGCTAGACAAGTCAGAACTGGATTAGCACAAACAGCTAGTTCGGGTAGATGGGCACATTGTAAGCTCACAAGTCGAGCAGGGATGGCGGGAGCTATTTCTCGTTGGCTGGGAAGTATTGATGACCTATCTATGATTGTTCAACGCCTTCAACGAGTGCAGATTGAAAACTGTCCGGCTATCGAGGCGATTAAACGCTATGACAGTGAAGAAACATTATTTTACTGCGATCCCCCCTACCCTCATGATTCGCGGGGAGATAGCAAAGCATACGCTTATGAAATGACTGATGAAGAACATCGAAAGTTAGCTTATGTTCTCCACAATATAAATGGTATGGTCGCAATTTCAGGATACGACTGTGCATTGATGAACGAACTTTATCAAGATTGGAAACGTCTTCAGGCACCTTCAAAATATTGTCACTCAATTAAACAACTACGTACTGAGGTTTTATGGGTCAATTACGAGCCAGAAAATCAGTCTTTGAAAGTCATACAAACTAAATACAAAAAATTAAAACAAACTTTAATGCCAACACCATTAGAAATTTTAAACGCAGCATTCGATCGCGCTACTACTAGCATAAAAAGTGGTGAATCGCTAATGATTCCTCCTGAGATTGTAGAGAAGATTGAGTATGTATGTCGGCTATGGAATAAATCTGGAATACGTTTTATCTTAGCTAGTACGCTCGCCAAAATTGACGCTCCAAAACTAGATATACGTAAACCCTTCAGCAAACAGCTTAAAGAAAATGATGCCTACTCTGGGCGGACATACAATGAAAACTTTGTAGCAGTTTTTTTGAGCAGTCACGATTTGCAAGGAGTATGTAATTCGACAACAGCTTTTCTCACGCCTGCCTACCGTACCAAAGGAATCGCTTTAACGCTGGATGCTGAAATTGTTGGAAAACCCCAAAAAGTTATATAAAACTCTACTTGAATTGCTCGATCGCGTTTATACAGGGCAAGTATTACCTGAAGATCTTTTAGCTGAAACTATCAAATGGCTTTTAATAATTAGAGATGAGAGAAGGCAGCGCATTCAAAGTCTTTTAGCAAATTTAAGCATTTTAGATGATGAAGATATTCCTTTGTCTGCGGAAGCTATTGTAAAGCTTATCAAACAGCATTTAGATTCTCCTCGGTCTAGCCGTTTACCCGTGTTAATCGTTGCTGCTGTCTATCAAGCAGCTTCAGAACATTTAGGAGAGAGAGTTTTGCCTCTTGAAAGTCACAACGCAGCAGATAAACAAACGGGTTCTTTGGGAGATTTAGAGATCGCTTTAGTAAATGATAATAACGTAGTGACTAGCTATGAAATGAAAAAAAGAAAAGTCACCATAGTTGACATCAATAATGCCCTTCAAAAAATCTCTGAAAAATTCTCAAACACAGGATATAAAATTGACAATTATATATTTATAACTACAGAAAACATTGATAACGATGTAAAGGAATACGCGGCTTCTCTGTATGAAAGAACGGGAGGAGTTGAAGTTATAGTGCTAGATTGTTTGGGATTCTTGCGTCATTTTTTACATTTATTCCATCGTTTGCGCGTGCAGTTTCTAGATAAATATCAAAAGCTTGTGCTAGTAGAGTCAGAAAGCGCAGTTCCTCATGAATTGAAGGAAACCTTCTTAACATTACGCCAAGCTGCTGAAAGTACTGAAGTTGAAACGGATCTAGATAGCGAAGAATGACAACGCAACTCATTTCTAACTGGCATGGAAGTCTCGATCTCGTCTATTGCGATCGCGATGGAGAAACACATATAACTCATGCTTTAGTAAAAGCACCCCTCAAAGTACAGCGTCCCTTTTATCCCGAAAGTAAAGCCATTTGTCACAGCGTTATTCTGCATACCGCAGGAGGAATTGTAGGCGGCGATCGCATGACTCAAACCATCAAACTACAATCGAGAGCAAATGCTTTAATTACCACTGCCGCCGCATCAAAAGTCTATCGCAGCAACGGACAAATCGCCAAACAAACCATTAATATCGATGTCGAATCGGGAGCTTGTTTAGAATGGTTGCCCCAGGAGACAATTATTTTTAATGGGGCGATGTATCGTCAAAATTTACGAGTAGAATTAGCACCAGACGCAAATTTTCTCGGATGGGAAATTACTCGCTTCGGACGCAGTGCAAGAGGCGAAAAATTTCTACAAGGAGAATGGCGATCGCATACCGAAATTTGGCAGCAAGGAAAACCGCTATTAATTGACAGACAGCGCTTATGCGCGGGAGAAGCGATCGTTAATAGTCCCGTCGGTTTGGCAGGACATCCTATTGTAGGTAGCCTTATCTGGATTGGAAAACCCGTTTCGCCAGAAATAATCGAGCGAGTGCGAATGTTGTGGGATATTAAAAAAAATGGAGGAGAAGCAGGCGTAACGACAACTCAAGCACTAGGATTATTATGTCGCTATCGCGGTTCCTCAACCGAAGAAGTGCGAAACTGGTTTATGGAAGTTTGGCAATTATTGCGGCGATCGCTTCTAGAACGTCAAACCATCAAACCTAGAGTCTGGATGTGATAGATACAAATTGACACCCGCTACCGAATAAAATGCAACTGACTCCTCAAGAAAAAGACAAATTATTAATTTTTACGGCTGCACTTTTAGCAGAAAGACGCAAAGCAAAAGGAATAAAATTAAATTATCCAGAAGCGATCGCCTATATTTCTGCGGCAATCTTAGAAGGTGCTAGAGAAGGACGTAGCGTAGCAGAATTGATGAGTTATGGAACGACTTTATTAACGCGCGAGGATGTTATGGAAGGAATTGCCGAAATGTTGCACGAAGTTCAGGTAGAAGCAACTTTTCCCGACGGAACGAAGTTGATAACAGTTCATAACCCTATTCGTTAACCGATGATAATGTTTAGCAATCTAGTACTAGCGATCGCTTTACCTTTTATCGTACTTGGATTCGCAGCAGCAGCTAGTGCCGAAACCCTGCAAACCAAAAATTTTGAAGTAAATATTACGCAAAATTGTGCTGAGGGAGAAGTTACTTGTAATAATGTGTCCTACAGAGGAACCAATCGCAAAACAGGCGATTCTATCTCGCTGACAGGTAAAACACTACATCAGCTTTGTGCCGATAACGTTACTCCCTGTCGTTTTATTGGTTATGAGTTTTTAAATGGTAATTATCGCTATTTGGTTACATCAGATGGAACGTTGCAAGTCTATCGAGGTCGCGAGTTAATCCTGTCCGAACAAGGAACTTGGCAAGAGTAAATATTATCGATCGCTTATGGAATCAGTGCCTCGAATCAACATATTACCTTCTTTCGTCAAAGGTGCGATCGCGAAGCATTGTTATGACGGAGTTAATGACGACTTGTTAACCGCAGGTGTAGGACAAAGCGGTTTGATAAATTCGCCTCCAACCGCAGCAGATCCTGAAAATCCTACTACTGCCGAAATTCGTCGCGCGACGATTATCAATCAATACAAAGGGTTGGTAGATTTACGCGCCAAGGCAGGTTACGGTAGTTTATACGGGTCTGCCGTCCCCAGTCGATCCAGTAGCAGCGACGATGGAAAGGTCGCGGGGAAAGAATATATCGCCTATGCCGATGATGGTAGCGATCGCCAAAATGTCACAATGATGGTACAGATTCCCGATACTTTCGATTCCAAAAATCCTTGTATTCTTGTAGTTCCTTCTTCTGGTTCTCGCGGCGTTTATGGCGGTATTGCAGTCGGAGAATGGGGTTTAAAAAATCGTTGTGCGGTTGCTTATACTGATAAAGGCACGGGTATTGGCATCCACGATCTCAATACCGATACGGTCAATCTTATCGACGGTAGGCGAGGTACAGTAGGGGAAGATGGCGCAAGTGCTAATTTTATCGCCTCAGATACAGCGGATATGGATTTAGCAGCGTATAATTCTTGTTATCCTTACCGCATCGCGTATAAACACGCTCACTCACAACAAAACCCCGAAGCTAATTGGGGCAAAAATGTACTAGAAGCGATCGAATTTGCTTATTATATCCTCAATCTTGAAGACAACTATGGCATAGCTTCGGGTTTGGAGGTTTTAAAAACGATTACGCCAGAAAATACTATCGTTATTGCCTCTGGTATTTCTAATGCGGGTGCAGCGTCCTTGCGTGCAGCGGAACAAGATTCTCAGGGGTTAATTAATGCAGTCGTCGTATCCGAACCCAATGTCAATCCCCGTAAATTACCCGATGCAGAAGGTTTTAGCATCAAGCAGGGAGATAAAATCTTTCCCAATTGCATACATGGCAAACCGCTACTCGATTACATTACTTATTACAATCTCTATCAACCTTGTGCTAGTGCGGGGATTGAGATGGCTTTTGGTTGGAATCCTGCTAAAGGGAAACCAGAAAGCGGCGGATTTTTAGCAGGAATGCCGGGACGCTGCACCGCTTTACGCCAAGCAGGTTTATTAAATAGCGAGACGTTAGAAGAACAAATTGCCGAATCTCAACAACGCTTAAATGATTATGGAACATTAGAAAATACGAATGCGATCGCCCATATATATAATGCCGCATTTGTCAATAGCTCGATCGCGGTTTTATTTGCCAATGCTTACGGACGTTTTAGCGTGGTAGATAATTTATGCGGTTACAGCTATGCTTGCAGCATCGGTAACAACCCACCCATCGCTAAACCTGAAGTCGATTTAGCTAACGATTTTGCATCGAGTAATGGGATTCCACCGAGTAATAAAACCAATATCATTGACAATCGCGGCAATAATGGTGCGGGAGTCAACTTTCTCTACAGCGAGGATACCGATTTACAAGGCGCTTTCTGCTTGCGACAGTTGGCAGCGATAGACACGGGAACAACCCCAAGCGACGAACAAGCAACTAATTTCGGGCGCGTACAAGCAGGAATCGAGGAAATTTTAGCAACTGGCAATCTGCAAGGAAAGCCAACAATAATCGTACACGGTCGCGACGATGCTTTATTGCACGTCAATTTTACGTCTCGTTCCTACTATGGTTTAAACCAAAAAATTGAGGGAGAGAATAGTCAGCTTGTTTATATTGAGGTGACGAATGCCCATCACTTGGATGCACTAAACCAAGTTTTTGATATCGATACGCAGATTCCCCTACATTATTATCTCATGCAAGCACTAGATATCATGTACGATCGCCTGAAAAATGGAACTTCCCTGCCAACCAGTCAAGTCATTTTCACTGTACCGCTAGCTAATACGGGTGGCGAAAGTTTAACTAGAGAAGAAAATTTACCCGATATCAATAGTAACCTTGCTCGCGCGATCGTTTTTAGCAATGATGTTTTAAATATTCCCGATTAATTCTACCAATGTTCTTTCTGTTGCCTATTCCCTATTTATCTCACTACTTAAGCCTGAATTTCACGATTGAAAAGCTATGATGTTATCGGTCGTGTTGTAGGGGAGTGCAGGGGACATGAATAATTCTCATTCTATAAACCTAGCGTCTGGACAAAAATTGGGCGGACGCTACCAGATTCTCACTCAGCTAGGACAAGGAGGATTTGGGAGAACTTTTTTAGCAGAAGATTTATATTTACCTGGTTGTCCTAAATGCGTTGTCAAACAGCTTAAACCAATGGCAACCGACCCAGATACGTTACAGGTTGCCAGACGTTTATTCGATACAGAAGCGCAAATCTTGCACCAACTGGGGACGCATCCACAAATCCCCCAACTATTTGCCTATTTTGAAGAAAACCAAGATTTTTATTTAGTTCAAGAATATATTGAAGGGGAAAATCTTGCTGAAGAATTAGCCTCTCATCAAACTATTGCCGAAAAAAATGTAATCGATTTATTATCTGAAATTCTTGAAATCTTAGCTTTTGTTCATCAACAAAAAGTCATCCATCGAGATGTCAATCCCTACAATATAATTCGACGTAAAGATGATGGAAAATTATTCTTAATCGATTTTGGCGCGGTCAAACAAATTACAACCCAAATGGTTTATTCCCCCCGCACCAATTATACGATCGCGATTGGAACGCCAGGTTATTTTCCTAGCGAACAAGCCATTGGTTCTCCCAAATTTAGTAGCGATATTTATGCAGTTGGCATAATCGGTATTCAAGCATTAACTGGGCGATCGCCGCAAGATATTCCAACTAATTCACAAACTGGAGAAATTAATTGGCATAGTTTAATTCGAGTTAGTCCTGGATTAACTCAGGTATTAAATACGATGATACGCTATGATTTTCGCCAGCGCTATCCATCGGCAATCGAGGCATTAGAAGCAATCGAGAAATTAAAAAGTTATAGTAGCAAAACAATAGCTATTCCTAGAAAAACTTCTAGACTATTTCGTCAAGATCGACTGACAAATCTCAAAAAGTGGTTATTTACAGGAGCGTTTTCTTTAGGATTAGTTGGAATTGGGGCAGGAATTTTTGTTGGAGTTAATTATTTTCTGGCTTCAAATAACGCGATCGCACTCTATCGACAAGGCGACACATTCTACAATTTAAAAAGTTACGATCGCGCCTTACAAGCTTATGAAAAAGCTTTAAAAATTAGACCCGAATATGCAGAAGCGTGGATAGGAAAAGGCAATGTTCAACAAGCTTCGGGTAAGTCTAAAGATGCCCTAAATTCTTATGAAAAAGCCATTCAGATTCAGCCGAGAAACTGGCAAGCTTGGATAGGTCGCGCTCAAGTTCTCGATAAATTAGGAAAATCTCAAGAAGCGATCGATACTTTTAAAGGGGCGATTCAAATTAATAATAACGCCCAAGAAGCATGGCAAGGACTCGCTCAAATCCAAATGAGATTGAAGCAATATCCCGAAGCAATTTCTTCCTTCGATCGCTTGCTCAAAATAGAATCAAATAATGCTTCTGCTTGGTATCAAAAAGGCTGGGCATGGCAAAATTTACGAGACTATAAACAAGCGATCGACGCTTACGATAAAGCAATAGAAATTAAACCCGATCTCTCTTCTGGTTGGTATCAAAAAGGCAATGTTTTAATGAATTTGCAAAAAGAGGAAGAGGCAGTACAGGCATACGAACAAGCCGTTCAATTTCAACCCAAATTAGATATCGCTTGGTATAGTTTAGGAATTGCCTTGAGTCGATTGGGACGCAATGAAGAAGCATTAAACGCTTATTCTCAAGCAACGCAAGCAAGAGCGAATAACGGCGAAGCTTGGTATCAAAAAGGATGGACATTGCATCAACTCAAACGATATGACGAAGCAATTTCAGCTTATGAAACCGTTATTCGCTTGTATCCTAAAAACGAACAAGCTTGGTATAACAAAGGAAATGTTTTATATATTTTAAAGAGATACGAAGACGCGATCGCAGCTTATCAACAAACCGTCGCACTGAAAAAAGATTACTATCGAGCTTGGAACAGTTTAGGAAATGCTTTATTACAAGTAAAACGATATCAAGAAGCAATTAACGCATACGATCGCGCTTTACGCTATCAACCCGATTACAAACAAGCAAAAGAAGGTAAAACACAGGCAGAAGATTTATTAGCAAGAGAACGTCAAAAGTTTGAAGAGAATATTCAACAAGAATTACCAGAAAATGAAGAGAGAGAAAGTGGAGATATAGTAGATAAAATTAAGCGATCGCTTTTTAACTAGCATCCACAACCGTTAAACCAATTTCTTGACCGTAAGACAATTCCAATGTGTGTCCGTCGGGGTCGCTAATAAAAGCCCAATACCCAATTGGATAGCCTGAATCGCAAGGCCCTTCTCGAAGTATACCTTCACCCCTAGCCTCATTGCAAAGGCGATCGACCTCTTCTCGACTAGAACAACCTATTCCTAAATGAGCAATTGGAGAAAGAATAGGTTCGACTTTTGGCTTCTCAATGAGAACGATAACAAAAGGTCTTGTTTTATCTGTAATCCAAGCGACCTCAGTCGATGTAGCGTTGGTTTGGTCGATACGACGATGGACGACACTCATTCGAGCATACTTAGTGTAAAAAGCAAGGCTGCGCTCTACATTAGCGACAGGGAGTGCAATATGAGTTAGCCCAAGATCGCTCATCGATCGTTAAATTAAACATTAATACTACGATTATAAGCGCGATCGCGACCGTACAATTAGCCAATCCTTCTCCGGGTGGGAAAAGCCTATGATTATCTGTGGATAAAGGTTATAAGATTGTTAGCATTGCCCACCATTTTACGTTTTATCTTAGTAATCTCCATTGGCAAAGCGATCGATTAATTCAATCGATTGAGGAACGCGATCGCAGCTTTCATCCACAGCTTGTTTTAATAAAACTGGAGGTAGATAAATTGACAGTACTTCGACTTCAGCAATCCATAGAAATTCGACCTCACGATAGGCAGGAAAAAAAGTAAGTATGCCTGGACTTGTTGAAGCGCATTGCTATTTTCCACCATCCAATCGTCGCTCTAAATAGTCTTGGTTGGCAAATTGAAGGGATATTTGGTGTTCTGCTATGCCAGGATGACTCATTGTCTGCACTTAAGTGCGTCTCTCTTTCTTATTTACTTTGTCAATGTTACTTTATTTCCTAATATCTATAAAGATTACTCTTGAATAAAATTTATGGGCAAATATCACGTATACGGAATTGGTAACGCTTTAGTCGATATGGAATTGGAAGTTACTCCCGAATTCCTGCAACAGTTGAACATTGATAAGGGAGTGATGACCTTAGTAGACGAAGCTCGCCAAACCGAAATCATGGAACGGGTACATGGTTTAAACTGTAAAAAGAGCGGCGGCGGTTCTGCGGCAAATACGATGGTTGCGATCGCGCAGTTAGGAGGTAAAGGCTTTTATTCGTGTAAAGTTGCCAATGATAAGAGCGGAACTTTTTATTTAGAAGATTTGCAGCGTTGCGGGTTAGATACGAATCTACATAACGGAGACAGCGGAATCACAGGTAAATGTCTGGTGATGGTAACGCCAGATGCCGATCGCACGATGAATACGTTTTTAGGCATTACAGGGAGTTTATCTGAGGCTGAACTCGTTCGGGACGCATTAATTGAGTCTGAATATCTCTATATCGAAGGCTATCTGGTGACTTCTCCCACCGCCATAGACGCTGCTATCAAAGCACGAGAAATCGCGACCAAATCTGGGGTGAAAACGTCTCTTTCTTTATCCGACCCGAATATGGTGGACTTTTTTAAGGATGGATTGTTAAAAATTATTGGTTCGGGTTTGGATTTTATCTTTTCTATTGTTCAAAATAGCTCGAAATCTAAAAGAAAATGAAAAAGTATATTCTTTAAAAAAA
>JALOOL010000019.1 GCA_025454425.1 Hydrococcus sp. Prado102
CGCCGAGCGTGCGCGTCGGTTCCCTATTGCCTATTGCCTTTTATTCACTGATAACTGATAACTGATAACTGAATAAAAATGGTTTCGGAAAAATTTCGCCATCAATTGCGTCAAGAAGTCATGGGATGGCAAGCAGAAGGATTAATTGATGAGGAGTTGTATGCAGAGTTAGCCCGTCGCTATCAGTTTGCTGACTTGGCTGATTCTGCTCGCAATCGTTTTGTTGCGATTTTGATTGGGTTGGGAAGCGTCTTGTTAGGATTAGCCGCGATTACGTTTGTAGCAGCTAACTGGCAAGTTTTGTCAAAACCTGTCAAAGTTGTTTTGTTGATGAGTTTGTTTGCTGGGGTAAATGCAGCGGGATTTTATCTGTGGCGACCTCCGGCTCCATCGTGGCAAGCTCGTTTGGGAAAAGGCTTGCTTTTGTTTGGTTCGTCGATCTTAGGAGCCAATTTCGCCTTAATGTCCCAAATTTTCCATCAAAGCGGCTCGGTTTATCAATTATTTCTGGTTTGGGGGTTAGGTGTATTAGCAATGGCTTACAGCCTGCGCTTGACTTTTTTGGGCATTCTTGCGCTTATCTTGACCGGAATTGGCTATGGATCGGGAATTATGAGTTTTTTGATTCCTAGAGAAGTATCTGGGTTTCAACTGGCGATCGCACATATGCCGCTGCTGGTTAGTTTGCTGGGAATTCCTCTGGCGTATTGGTGTCGATCGCGCTGGTTGTTTGGTTTGAGTGCTGTTTTAATTGTGGCTTCTCTAGAAGTTAATTTACTGATTTTTCTCGCCGATTTTTCTAACTATTCTCCTACAACTAGAGGAATCACGAGTGCGATCGCAACCTCGCTTCCCCCCGCGCTATTGTGGGCTTATCGCGATTCTTTGTGGAATATTTCGCTAGAAAAACTTTCTTTTGATGCGATCGCTCGCAATCTCAGTCTAATTTTCATCAGTACTTCACTCTACTTTTTTTCTTTCAATTGGTGGGATGCTAGGGACGCTCGCATGGGTTCGCAAATCGAGCTTTCTGATTGGTTTGGATTAATCGATCTTGTATTTTTGAGTGCTGTAACAATTTGGGCGTGGTGGCGATTGGGATTTCTAACCAGCAATACGGGGTCATGGAGGTTAGAACGTCAGAGTACTTTAATTGGGGCTGTAATTTTAGTAAGTGGGACGATTGTAGGGGTGGATGCGTTTGGCGCGATCGCTACTTTAATTTTTAATATCCTTTTATTCCTCTTTGCTGTCGCTTTTATCCGTAGAGGGTTAGCAACTGGCAATCGTCGCGGTTTTTGGGGCGGGTTGCTTTTGCTCGTTTTGCAAATCGCCTCGCGAATGCTCGAATATGAAACTAATTTACTTGCCAAAGCGATCGCGCTTTTTATCTGCGGTTTTGGGATTATAGGGGCGGGACTTTGGTTTGAGAGACATCTTCATACCTTAAATACAAATACTTTAGGATCGACTCACGACCAAAATAATTCGTAACTGTAATGTGTTAATTACGAATTACGAATTGGATGCTAGCGATATGACGAATAAGGTTTCGAGTTGGCGATTTTGGGTGCCGCTAATCTTTCAATCAGTCTTAATCTTGGTTGCACCCGCCCAAGCAATTTATACTCAGATGACGGGAAAAACGATTATTTTACAGACGGTACCCGTCGATCCTTACGATATTTTGCGAGGATATTCGCAAACGCTGCGCTATTCTATTTCTAGAATCGAAACTCTTGAAGCGCTTTCGGGATGGAATACCATTGTGGGGGCAGATAACAGAGATCGAGAGGGCAATCTCGAACCTGGAGCGCGATTTTATGTAATTTTACAAGCTCCTGAAAAAGCAGCACTTTCTGGACAAGCACCTCGTCCCTGGAAACCCGTCGCTGTTAGTCGCGATCGCCCGACAAGTTTACCACCCAATCGGATTGCCATACAAGGTGAAAAGTCTGATTATTTGTGGATCGATTATGGGTTAGAAACTTATTATTTTCCTGAAAATCAACGCGAGGAAATAAACGCTCAAATTAACCAAACTATTCCAGATTCTGGACAAGAACGTCCTTTTGTGGTAGAGGTTAAGGTCGATAGTCAAGGTCGTGCCCTTCCTATCAGTCTTTGGATAGGTGAAAAAAATTACAACTTTTGATATATTTGCAGGCAAAACTTGCTGGTCATGTTTTTAATCGAGCGTAAGCTATTACGCATTCAAGTTGCATTTATTTTCAGTGAGGAAAAGACCTAAAAGTTTTTTCCCCACTTCCCCACTCCTCGATTGGCTGACACAACTCCTTAAACACTAATCAACTCGTAGGTTAGTTAGTAATTGTCGCTCCCCTATTTAATTCGATCCTGTAAGCTTTTCTTAAACGTACATAATGTCAATGCTGTCTGGGATGCCTCTATCGCTTATTAAATCAATCGTTGCGGACAATACTAACTCTCAAAATATGTAAACTTTATTTTAGATCGCTTACTTATTTTTCATAGATCGAATTTAGTTTAACATTAAAAAATATACTTGCTCTATTGTTTTCTTTGATATTATCTGGTATTTATTGCTAAGATTTCTTGACTAAAATAAACTATGGATCGCAAGACTCAAAATTCTCTGCTTCAAGACGCAACAACTTCTCTAAGCGATGGATCTGATGTTTTGCATTTTTCACCAACCCCGATTCTAGAGTCTTCTGTCGATGAGACGCTCGATAAACCGCTCGTTGTCACTTCTCCCTACAAAGGATTAAATTCATATAAAACTGAAGATTGGGAGTCTTTTTTTGGTCGAGACGATCTAATTGTACAGTTGCTTAACTCTTTAAGCAAAAACAATCTTATTTTGCTTTTGGGCGCATCGGGAAGTGGCAAAACATCGCTAATTCAATCGGGGTTGATTTCTCGGTTAAAAGAAAATTTAAATTCAAAATTTATTGAGATTAGTTTTAAACCCGATCGCAATCCGTTTTTATCTTTCTATAATTCTCTAATTCAAAATAATTACCAGTGTGAAGAGGAAATTACGCTTCCTCAACTCGCTCAAAATCTACAACAAAAAGATGATGGAAGTTATTGGCTTATCGTCATCGATAACTTTGAAGAGTTTTTTACGCTCAGTAACCCTCAAGAAGCAGAGTTTTTTATTGAGGATATAATCGAAATCTATGAATTTTTGAAGACTTCGCCAGAGAATTCTGTCAAAATCAAAATTGTTTTGTCGATGCGAAGTGAGTATTTAGATAATTTTAGCGTTTATCCTAAACTCATCGATATAACACTAACACAAAAAAACATCCAGGCGATCGCTAATCTAACTCCAGAAAATCTTCGTTTAGTTATCGAACAGCCTGCCAATAAACAGGGAGTGATTTTTGAGGCAGGATTAGTCGATAAAATCATCCAAGATGCACGAGAAACAACAAACTTTTTACCGTTGTTACAATATACGCTCGACTGTCTTTGGAAGCAAGAAAATTTAAGCGATCGCACCTTAAAAATAAATACTTACAAAGGATTAGGCAATTTTAAAGGAATTTTAACCGCTCGAATTAATTTAATTTATAACAATTTTACCCCTGCTGAAAAATTAGTTACAAAAACAATTTTTATTAATTTAGTTAAACCCATTTTAAATACAATAGTTATTCGGCGAGCCAATTTATCTGAATTTGATAACGAAGTTAGTCAACGAACTATTGAAAAATTAGTTGAAAATAACTTGCTAATTTGCGATGTTGCCTTACATAAGATAGAAATTATCCACGATGTATTACTCAATTCTTGGACGACATTGAGCGATTGGATTGAAGAACTCCGTCAAGTCATCACTCTGAAGAAACAACTAAGTGAAGAGGCAAAGGTATGGCAAATTTTATCTCAAGAAGAACGAAATAAAACGATAAATAAAATGTGGTCTGGCGCTAAATTAGAAAAGGTTGACGAACTAAGAAAAAAGAAGATGTTTGAGTTGGTAGCTGGGAGTTTTAGTCCTGAAGAAGAAGAATTTATTAACGCAAGTTTTGCCTTAGAAAACAAATTACTAAAAGCCAAAGACAAACAGATTCAGCAATTAACTAAAGAACTCGTAGAAGTAAAATTACGAGAACAAGCAGCCAATATCAAAGCCACACTAAACGTTCGACCGCTAGAAGGTTTGCTATCAGCAATAATTGCGATCGGAGAAAACTTAGACAAATTGCCACAGCAAATTCTTCCAAGCATTCAAGCTAGTTTAAACTTTGCAATGGAAGTTGCAAAAGAGCAAAATATTCTCAAAGGTCACGAAGACCGAGTGAATGCAGTAGCAATTAGTCCAGACGGAAAAATCATCGTCAGTGGCAGTTGGGACAAAACCCTACAATTGTGGAACTCAGAAGGAAACCCGATCGAAAAACCCTTTCGAGGTCATGAAGGAGAGATTACTTCAGTTGCTTTTAGTCCCGACGGACAAACAATTGCTAGCAGTAGCGGCGATGGAACGGTTCGTTTATGGAATCTCAAAGGAATTGCGATCGGTATGCCGATGTGGGGTCACGAAGGAGATGTAACCTCGGTTGCCATTAGTGGGGATGGTCAAACAATTGCCAGTAGCGGGGTAGATGGAACGATTCGTTTGTGGGATTTACAGGGAAACCCCATCGGTCAACCTTTTTACGGTCACGAAGGAGATGTAACCTCGGTTGCCATTAGTGGGGACGGTCAAACAATTGCTAGCGGTGGCGGCGATGGAACGGTTCGTTTGTGGGATTTACAAGGAACCCCTATCGGTCAACCTTTTGGGGGTCATGAAGATAAAGTTGCGGCGATCGCATTTAGTCCCGACGGACAAACGATCGCTAGCAGCAGTTGGGATGCGACAGTAAGATTGTGGGATATCCAAGGCAAAGCAATCGGCAAACCCTTTCGAGGTCATGACGACTACGTTATTGCGATCGCATTCGATCCCCAAGGAAAAATGATTGCTAGCGGTAGCAGCGATAAAACCATCCGATTATGGGATCTAAATGGCAATCGTATCGGTCAACCGTTGCGGGGACATAGAAGTTCAATCCGTTCGCTAATTTTTAGTCCAGATGGTAAAACTGTTATCAGTGGGAGTACCGATAAGACATTGCGATTGTGGGATCTCGCAGGAAACGCGATCGCGCGACCCTTCCAAGGTCACGACGTTTCAGTGTGGTCGGTCGCCTTTAGTCGCGACGGACAAACAATGGTTAGCGGTGGCGGCGATGGAACAGTTAGAATCTGGGATCGCAATGGCAAACAAATCGGTCAAGCTTTTCGCGGTC
The DNA here is from genome assembly GCA_025454425.1 of Hydrococcus sp. Prado102. Taxonomy (GTDB): domain Bacteria; phylum Cyanobacteriota; class Cyanobacteriia; order Cyanobacteriales; family Microcystaceae; genus Hydrococcus. The sequence goes on from JALOOL010000019.1 coordinate 5,292, forward strand.
ATGCGGGAGATGTTACTTCAGTTGCTTTGAGTCCCGATGGAGAAATCATTGCTAGCGGTAGTTGGGATAGAACCATAAGATTGTGGGATTTACAAGGAAATGCGATCGCGCCACCCTTTCAAGGTCATGAAGATGATATTACATCAGTCGCTTTCAGTCCCGACGGAGAAATAATTGCCAGCGGCAGTTGGGATAAAACCGTAAGATTGTGGGATAAACGAGGCAATGCGATCGCGCAACCGCTGCGAGGTCATCAGGGAGATGTTACCGCCGTCGCTTTCAGTCCCGACGGAGAAATCATTGCTAGCGGCAGTTGGGACAAAACCATAAGATTGTGGGACAAACAGGGCAATGCGATCGCCAAACCCTTCGAGGGTCATCAAGAAAGAGTCAATGCAGTTGTCTTTAGTCCCAATGGAAACGCGATCGCCAGTGGTGGCGGCGATGGAACCATCCGCTTATGGGATTTACAAGGAAATGCGATCGGTCAACCTTTTGGGGGTCATGAAGGTTATGTGAGTACAGTTGCCTTTAGTTATGACGGTCAAATTCTTGTCAGTGGTGGTAGCGATGGCACAATTCGCTTGTGGGATTTACAAGGAAATGCGATCGCGCAACCTTTTGAAATTCCTAAAAGCGAAGTAACCACAGTGGCATTTAGTCCAGACGATCGAGTTATTGTCAGCGGCAGTTTAAACGGACTGATACACTTGTGGCAAGGCGGTGGTTGGCAGAGTTGGTTGCAAGTTTGTGGCGAAAGATTGCGTTATCATCCCGCTTTCAAAAACCCACAAACCGATTTAGAAAATCTTGCTTTGGCAGTCTGTCAAAAACATCTTTGGAATCCAGTCGCAACGGAATGGAATAAACGCGGGATTGCTAGATTAGAAGAAGACGCATTTGAGATTGCCCTCGAATATTTCGATCGCGCACTACAAATTCATCCCCATCATGTAGGAGCGCTGTACAATCGTGCTAGAACCTATGTCAATCTAGGCGATGCTGCAAAAGCGATTCAAGATTTCGATCGCCTAATTGAGACTGTTCCCACTCATGCGACTGCTTATCTTTATCGAGGACAATGCTACGGAGAACTTAGCGATCGCGCTAAGGCAATCGCTGACACCCAGCAAGCAGCAGCTTTGTACCAACAACAGGGACAAGATGCTAATTACAAAAAAGCGATCGCTTACCTTCACCAACTTCAGCGCTAAAAGGCGATTGGCATACTTTTTCAGTTATCAGTGATTAGAGTTCAAAGTTCAAAAATTTAGGAATTCAGGACAAGAGTAGTAAATTTAATTCTGACTTCCGACCTTCGACTTTCGACTTTCGACTTTCGACTTTCGACTTTCGACTTTCGACTTTCCCTAATCTTCTACTTCCAACTGAGCGACAGTAATGGCAGCAAAAGAAAACGCAAATACAATCGGCATGGGACACTCAAACCAATAACTCAGCATAGCAGCGATTAGCGTCAAAGCGGTGGCAGCAGTTATCCACGCTTTTTCTTGCGGACACAATCCTTTTTCTGCCTTAATTGTTCTGAGGATGTGAGATGGAATTGGTTCTGGAATTACTGCACCTGGAGGAAACGCCCAATAAAAGTCTCGACGCTCCATAAATAGCTCTGTCCAGCCATTATTGTCACACCATTCTTGAATCCAGTTATCGCAGTAGTGTTTCATCATTGCACAATACTATTTGAGGGGGCTAAATTTTTGTAAAGAATAACTATAGATAAGTTGAATTCATATACTAGCAAAGCCACACTTAAGTAGCTTTGAATTCAATAAAACTTAATTTTTTGAAATAGCTCAATAACAATTTTTTTTAAAGCCTAAGTAATACTCAACAATAATATTAGTTCTACTTGCTCGCTCGTAGAGTTCAAGGGCGCGATCGCGAAAAAATCATGAAGATTCTTAGCTTTACTTGCTTAGCTCTAAAACAATTTAGTTAAAAAATTTTAACTTAACAATTCTCAATAAAACTTTTAAAAATTAATCATCTTTAATGAATAAAAATATTTCTTTCGGTACAAGTCGCCTGCAATTTTCGATCCCAAGAATCGACGGGTAATTGAGGTAAACGCGCCAACTCAAAAATAATTCCAATAGTAGGAATATGCGACCATTCAGGCGAATTGAGCAAGCGATCGTAAAAACCGCCACCATAACCCAAACGATAGCCTTGGTAGTCGCAGGCGACAGCAGGAACGAGAATTAAATCGATGTCGCCAGCATTTAACGGCGTTGCAGTAGGTAAAGGTTCTTGAATGCCAAAATTTCCGGTTTGTAAGGGTTCTCCTGGACTCCAGGTATGCCACACTAACGATTTGCCAACGCAACGAGAAAACCCCCAACGATGGTTAGATGTAAATAGGGGACAGAGATCGGGTTCTTTGCGAAAACTAAAGTATGCCAGAATGGTTTTCGCTTCGAGAAATAAAGGAAAAGATTGTAAAGATTGACAAATGCGATCGCTTTTTTCTCGCCAAGTTTCTTGGGTTAAAGAAAGACGTTGTTTGAGAATTTGTTTGCGTAATTCTGATTTGCTAGGATATTGTGTCATTGATATTCTCGCCATTTTCGAGCGGGCTTATGCAATTTTTGATGATTTATTCACGATTAAAAATATTAAATGGAGATAAATTTATTCGTAAAAGGGTTAGCGATTGGATTTTCTATCGCTGCACCAGTGGGAGCGATCGGCGTATTATGTATTAGTAGAACGCTAAAGCAGGGATATCTTGCTGGCTTCGTGTCTGGATTGGGAGCAGCAACTGCTGATGGAATTTATGGTTGCATTGCTGGATTTGGACTTACTTTCATAGCAAATTTTTTTAGCGATCGCCAATTTTGGTTTCATCTCATTGGGGGTCTATTTCTTTGTTATTTAGGACTTAAAACATTTTTATCGCGATCGTCGCAACATCAAACTATCTCAAATAAGAGTAATAACTTAATCGGTGCTTATTTATCTACATTTTTTTTAACGATAATTAATCCGATGACAATTTTGTCCTTTGCGGCAATTTTTGCTGGTGCGGGAATAACCAATGCAACAAACAATTATTATTCGGCACTAATAACAGTTTTAGGAGTTTTTCTAGGCTCTGTTTTGTGGTGGATAATTCTCAGTAGCAGCGTTAGCTTATTTCGCACAAAACTCGATCTAACAAAATTGCTATTACTCAACCGTATTTCTGGCATAGTTATTATCATCTTTGGATTGCTGGCATTAAGACAATTAATGTGAGTGAGGAGTCTGAAAGCGGTTATTAGGTAGTAGTAATGCGTCTAGATTAAAAAAACATCATCAATTGCAACGCAAGAGAAGCCGCACCTTGCAAAAAATTATTAAATTCTGAAGTTTGTTCGGGATCGCGATTAGCTTGACGAATGATTTCCATATTAGTTAGAAAATTAGCGGAAGCTTGATAGCCAGCTTGATTTTGTTGCTGCTGAAATAAAGTAGTAGCCACTTCAGCATCTTTTTGAGCTTTATCTCGTTCTCCCAGACGATAATTAGCGATTCCGCGAGCCAAATAAGCTGGAGCAAAGGCAGGCTCGATATTAAGCGCTTGATTATAATACTCGATCGCGGCACCGTGGTTTCCTTTTTGGCTTTCGATCAAGCCCCAGTTGAAAAATTGTTGCGGCGTGCCAGCATAATTAGGCATTCCAAACGAACCTTGAACGAAAGCCGTATCGAGTTTAGTCCCGATTAGATTAGCATTAGTTAGATACGCACTTCTTAGATCGGTATTATCCAAAATCGCCCCAGACAAATTAGCACCCGTTAAATTTGCTCCAAACAAAGAAGCACCTGTTAGATTTGCCCCACTAAGATCTGCACCGCTTAGATTCGCTTGCGAAAGGTTAGCTTGACTCAAATTAGCACCGCTGAGTCTAGCACCTGCCAGGTTAGACATCACTAAACCCGCCCCACTCAACTCACATTGGCTGCATTCTTTGGTAGAAAGTAACTGACGAATATGCGCTAAATTTTCTGCACGAACCGGAATCGATAAACTAATGGTAGATAAGATGGTAGCTATAGCAAGCAAACTTGGTTTCATAGATTTTTCAAATTGGGGTCTGAGAAAATTAAATTAGCATTACACCCGATATTAATAATTATTTTAGGATCGGGTTAGGCGATCGCGCTTTTTTTCTCAAAGATGCGATCCTCATCAACTATTATTCGACTTCAGTTTAAAATTGAAACATTACTTAACAATTAAAAAAATTATGGCAGCTAACGTTGAAATTTATACTTGGAGTTCTTGCCCTTTCTGCATTCGCGCTAAAGCGTTATTAACTCAAAAAGGGGTTGAGTTTACTGAATATTGTATCGATGGGGACGAGCGCGCTAGAGAGCAAATGGCTCAAAGAGCTAATGGACGTAGAAGCTTACCCCAAATTTTTATCGGCGATCGCCATATTGGGGGATGCGACGACTTATACTCGTTAGAATCGCAAAATAAGCTCGATTCTCTTCTGCAAAATAGTGTCGCTTAATCAGTTATCCGTTATCAGTGAGTAGTTCAGTAGAGACACAATATAATCGCGACGGCATTCAATGGGCGGAAGTAGAGACGTGATATATCGCGTCTTTACAGCCCCCATGCCTCGTCTTTACAGAAGTTCAGAAGTAAGGAGAAAATCTTTATTTTGAACTTTGTTGGCGTAGCCCGTCTGAAAGACGTACTTTGAACTTTGAACTCTTTGTCCCTAATCCTTAATTACAATGAAATTAGCATTTATAATCGACCCTATCTCTCGACTCGATCCTGGGCACGATAGCAGTGTGGCACTGATGGAGGCAGCACAGAGTCTCGGACACGAAGTTTGGATTACTCAAGTCCATCAGTTGAGCGTTATTGAGGGTAAAGCTTGGGCAACGTTACAAGAAGTTCAACTGACTCCAGTCGAACTAATCGACGGGCACTGGATTGCTGCGGCTAATTGGTACGAACTTTCGCCCCAGAGTTTAACTTGCTTAGAAGAGATGGATGCGGTTTTTATGAGAACCGATCCTCCGGTTACTATGCCTTATCTGTATGCAACATATATTTTAGAATTAATCGATTCGGCAAAAACAATCGTTATTAATTCACCGCAAGGATTGCGAGAAGCTAATGAGAAAATGTATACCTTGCAGTTTCATCAAGTAATGCCCGAAACGGTTGTCAGTCAAGATAAAGCGGTTATTAGGCAATTTGTGGAAGAGAAAAAATATGCCGTCCTCAAACCCTTGGGAGGAAAAGCAGGCGAAGGAATTTTGTTTTTAGATCCTAGCGATCGCAATTTTAACTCCATCATCGAAGTTAGCACGCAACACGGACGCGAACCCGTTATGGTTCAGAAATATCTACCCGAAGCTAAAGACGGCGATAAGCGAATTATCGTACTCGACGGTCAACCTATTGGTGCAGTCAATCGAGTTCCTACAGGCAGTGAGTTTCGCGGTAACATGGCAGTTGGGGGAAGAGTCGAAAAAACAGAGATTACAGATAGAGAAAAAGAAATTTGTACCGCAGTCGGGTCGCAACTGCAAAAAAACGGTCTGTATTTCGTGGGAATTGATGTGATTGGCGGCTATTTAACGGAGGTGAATGTCACCAGTCCAACGGGAATTAGAGAAATCGATCGCCTTAACAATACAAATCTGGGAAAACAAACGATTCAATGGTTAGAGCAAAAAATTTCTCGTCGTTAAAGATTTACACAAGTCGGTGGGTAATGCCATCTTATAACCCTTATTTGTAGATTATCGTAGGGATTTCCCATTCTACGAAAAGTTTAATTAACTCCCGAATTCTTCAACTAAACTAATGGATCGCAATAAACCCGTTTTGAAAACTGCCGTTCCTCAAGAATGGATCGAACAATTAGAAACGTTAGCAAAGCAGACTGGATGTTCTGTTAGCGAACTTCTTCGAGACGCGATCGCGCAATACTTAGGCATTTGGGAACAACCTTCTTCTCAAACCCTAGACCAATTGAGAACTGAATTAAATACTTTTAAAGTCTCCATATCACAATTGCATGAAAAAGTCAATGATATTTCGAGTAAGTCTCATTTATTAACTACATTAAACCTAAGATTAACAGCATTAGAGGGAACGATCGCCAAAAATGCTTTTCCACCCGATAATGCTTCGACCTCATCGCAGTTATTAGATGATGATGAGTGCGACGAACCCGATGAAATTCTGACTGACTTTTTACCGCGTTGAGCCAATTCCGGCGCGCATCCCGCACAAATAAGTAAGTTTCACCAATATCCCAATTTCCACCTTGCTGAATATAAATTAATTTTCGGCTTTCTATCTATTTGAGGATATTGAGCTAGGGATAATTCAGCTAATCTGCAAAAAACAGATGAAGTGGGACAGAGCAAAATGCAGGATCGAGACGAACAAGAATTTGTTAATCAAATCGATGATGAAGATTTAGAAAAAGTTTTAAATATTTATGACGCTCCCGATGAAGATGAGCTTGAGAGCGTAGAAGAAATTCCCCTAGAAGATACTGCGTCTTATGGAACTGGCGTTCGCGAAATTCCAGGATACAATGAAGGCGGACGAACTATAGGCGGCGAATCTTTTGGCGATCCCGAACTAACTGGAGGAGACATCGACGCTAATTACGAGCAAGCTGATGCTGTAGGAGACGAGGCGGTCGGCGGTACGGTCGCCACTCCCGATCGGGATATTGTAGATGACCTGGGAAACGCTCTAGGCATAGAAATCGGCGATCGCGAACTTATCCATACTAATGAAATTTTAAATACGCGAGACGATCGGCGTTGGGAACTCGACCCCCAATCTTCAGAAGATTATGAAGATCGCTAGTCAAGTATTACCTTATTTCGCTAAAATTAGCTAATGCACGCTTATAACTGGAGAGGTGGCGGAGTGGTCGATCGCGGCGCACTCGAAATGCGTTTTGGGGCAACCCAACGGGGGTTCGAATCCCTCCCTCTCCGTTATTCTTTTTTCATCAAGCAATGAAACTGTTCTTCGTTGATGCGTCCTGCTTCGTAGAGCGTTTCGGTAATTTCAGAAATTGTTAATACAGAATAAGAGCGATAGCCGTTGTTTTGAAGTTTATCTTTAACGCCTTCTTCGTGGTCGATAAACACTACAATATCCTCTACATTTAATCCGACTGATTTGATTTTGTTGGCTCCCTCCATCGCACTTTTACCAGAGATGAGAATATCATCTACAACGACTACTTTTTCTCCTGGACTAAAATTGCCTTCAATAACGCGACGAGTTCCGTGTGCTTTGACTTCTTTGCGCGGATAAATCATCGGACTATGAAGCATTAAAGATAGTCCGGTAGCGGTAGGTAGTGAACCATAGGGAATGCCAGCAATGCGATCGAAGGTCAAATTTTTGAGGATTTCTGCATAGGAATTGAGAACTTGATGAAAAATTTGCGGATTAGAAATAATTCGACGCAAGTCGATATAGTAAGAAAAAGTTGCTCCAGATGCTTGAACGTAATCGCCAAAGAGAAGACATTCAATATCGTAAAGTTGTAAGATTAAATCTTGATGGGGATGTTTATTTAACAAACAGACATCAGATACCCAAAGATCGCAGCTATAATTCGTTTGAACGGCTTGACTTCTGGCTCGATTAACTTCTTCTTTAATTGCTCTAATATTTTCTGCTAAATTGTCTTGCAATAATAAATCTTGAGGAACGGGAATTAACAATCCTTCACCATTTTTATTCAATCCAGCCGTTAGAAATTGCTCGATGCGATCGCCTTCTCCCCAAATACTTCGCATTAAAATCATTCTCTCAGGTGCGATCGCGCGAATTTTGCGCAAAACGTCTGGATCTGAAGTTCCTACTTCTAAAAACAATTGTTCCACCGAACCCCAGTTTTTGGCTTCCCTGACGACTTGCAAATAAAAAGGCGAATCGGAAGTAGGATAGCCTTGTAGGGCGATCGCGCCGGGATTAGAAGTATGAGCGAGAATAAATACGCCTTTGTCTGGATAAACTAAAAAAGGCGCGACGTGATCTTGTCCTGCATAAGGACTGAGGATAACCGCATCGACTTGCCATTGCTCGAAAATTGTACGCGCAAAAACCGTACTCGTATTGAGATCGCCGTGTTTGGCATCTAAAATAATCGGAATATCTTTTGGAATAGCAGCAAGTACTTGAAAAAGTAATTGAAAGCCTTCGATTCCTAACGCTTCATAAAATCCCAAAGTAGGTTTGTAAGCGCAGACAAGATCGGAAGTTTCTGCGATGATGAATTGCAACCAATCCCACCAATTAGATGAGTGGGGAACCAAATCGGGATTGGGATCGAGGGCGACGACTAGTAAACTTTGATTGCGGGCGATCGCGCTATTGATTTTTTCAAAAAAATTCATAATTTATAGAGATGTGAATAGGCGGAAGTACTAATAGTAAAAGCTTTTTGAAGCGCGATCGCAACTAAATTTTTTATTAAAATAACGATAAGTTTTCGCCTTGTAAGCTGCCTTACTTTCATTCGAGCAAAAACATCGTCAATTTGGTGACAAGATAGTGCTGGAGAGTTACATTAATGTTTAAATTAAAGACAAAAGATAGTTGTTTCTCTGCCCGAAAATTTCGTTTCATCTGCTTATGAAAATTTTACACGGCACTTGGATTCCTCAAGCAGACAAAGATTTTATCCAAACAGGCGCATTTTATCTATGGGTAGAAACCGATTCTCCCAGAAAAAGAAAGAGAGAACAAACAGAAAATCGCCATCCAGGACAGTTGAACAAAGATGAGTTATCTATTTTTCTCGATCGTGAGCTAGGCATTGAAGCAACAAAATATAGTTCCATAAGCCAGCACCTTGCCACCAAATACTTTATCTTACCCAGCACCGAAACGCATCCTTTACCTTCTCTAGAATTAAGTCGCTATCTCGAAGAAGAACCGCCAGAAGCGAGTACCTGGAAACTTTGGGCGATTGATTGCTATCAACTTACATCAGTTATCAAACTTCTCAACGACCTTCATTTTCTGTGCCTACATAACACTTCTGAAATTCAACTGGGAGTCGATTTACTCTTCTGGTATCACTACACCCAATCTTTCAAACAAATTATCCTTAAAGACCAATATATTCCTGCTTTCAAATATCGCGAGTTATCGACAAAGCAAGGAAAAAGTAAAAAAACAACCCAATCTTTTGAAATTTATACGGCGTGGGAAATTATTTCAGAACAGTATGAATCGAAGATCGAGCAATATATTGAGTATATGCCCGTCGCTTGCACGTCAGGAATAGACACTCCCAACGCACCTATTGAATTTTACGACCCAGAAACCCTACTGCGCCATTTTTCCGAATGCCTTCTCAATGAAATAGTTACTCAAACTTCCTTTCCCGCCGCCTTCGATAAAAAAATTACCGACTCCTCATTGCTTTATGGCTGCATCCATCCTAATACGACAAAACAACCTTGGACGAATCATTTAGCACTAGAAGAATACAAGCAATGGCAAGGGTGGAAACAAAAACTCGTTGGCGCACAACAAGATGCCTCATTTCACCTATGTTTCCAATTACAGGAAGCTAACGAACATTATCCCGATGACTGGCACATTAAATTCTTAGTTTCCTTAAAACAAGACCCTTCCTTAAAACTGGAATTAGACGATTATTGGTTTCTCAACCAAAAAACGAAGAAAACAATCCAACAACAATTCGGACAAGAGTTTGAAAAAGATTTACTCTTAAATTTAGGTTATGCTGCTCGTATCTATCCCCAAATCTGGAAAGGACTAGAAACCGACAAACCCATCGGTTTTGATTTAACCCTAACCGAAGCTTTTGCCTTTCTTTCTGAGAGTGCGTGGGTATTAGAAGATGCAGGATATAAAGTTATTATTCCCGCCTGGTGGACTCCAGAAGGTCGTCAAAAAGCTAAAATTCGCCTCAAAGCTTCTCCTAAGAAATCTTCGCCTACCTCAACCTCACAAGGCTATTTTCAGCTAGAAACGATTATCCAATATAAATACGAACTCGCCATTGGCAACCAACCCATCACTGCAAAAGAATGGCAGCAGTTAGTTAATGCTAAAACTCCCCTCGTTAAATTTCGGGGTCAGTGGATGGAGTTAGACCAGCAGAAAATGGAGCAAATGCTGGAATTTTGGAAGACGCACCAGCAAGAAACTCCCGAATTAACCTTACTAGAATTGCTGCAAAAAGCCACAGAAGCGACCGAAGATCTCGAAGTCGAACCCGACGAGAGTTTAGCTGCAATGATGTCTTCTCTTAACGATCCTAGCCGACTCGAACCGATTGACAATCCTACTCAACTGCAAGGCACTTTAAGAGAATATCAAAAACGCGGAGTTTCTTGGATTCAATATCTCGAACAACTCGGTTTAAATGGCTGTCTCGCCGACGATATGGGACTTGGCAAGTCTTTGCAAGTAATTGCGAGATTGGTGACAGAAAGGGAAACTACTTCTGAAGTATTACCGACGCTATTAATTGCGCCGACTTCTGTAGTCGGAAACTGGTATAAAGAAATTGAAAAATTTGCTCCGCATCTTAAAGCAACGATACATCATGGTAGCGATCGCACTCAAGACATAGAGGAGTTTAAAACGATTAGTTTAGCCCACGATCTCGTTATTACTTCCTTTACTCTAGCGAGAAAAGATGCCAAGCTTCTAAAAAGCGTCAATTGGCAGCGAATTGTCCTCGATGAAGCGCAAAATATCAAAAATCCCAAAGCCGCACAAACCAAGGCAATTTTAACCCTCCAAGCAAAGCACCGACTCGCTTTAACGGGAACGCCAGTAGAAAACCGATTACTAGATTTATGGTCGATTTTTAACTTTCTCAATCCAGGTTATTTAGGCAAAGAAGCTCAATTTCGCAAATCCTTTGAAATTCCCATTCAAAAAGAAAATAGTAAAATCCAATCGACCGTCTTAAAAAAACTCGTCCAACCTTTTATCCTTCGTCGCGTCAAAACCGACAAAGCAATTATCAAAGACTTACCCGATAAAGTCCAACACAAACAATATTGCAACCTGACCAAAGAACAAGCTTCACTCTACGAAGCAGTGGTTAAAGATGTTATGTCTCAACTCGAAGAAGCCGAAGGAATTCAGCGTAAAGGATTGATGTTATCAACTCTGATGAAACTCAAACAAATTTGCAATCATCCCAGGCAATTTTTACAGGATAACAGTCAATTTACGCCAGAGCGATCGCATAAATTAGAACGTATCGGCGAGATGATAGAAGAGGTCATTGCCGAAGGAGAAAGCCTGTTAATCTTTACCCAATTTACAGACATCGGCGATGCTTTACAGAGATATTTCAAACAAACCTTACATTACAATACTTATTACCTTCATGGCGGTACAAATCGTAATAAACGAGAGAAAATAATTGCCGAATTTCAAGACCCAGAAACGGAACCATCAGCCTTTATTCTTTCTCTCAAAGCGGGTGGCGTTGGGATTACTTTAACTAAGGCAAATCACGTCTTTCATTTCGACCGTTGGTGGAATCCTGCCGTAGAAGATCAAGCCACTGACCGCGCTTTTAGAATCGGTCAAACCAAAAATGTTTTCGTCCATAAATTTGTGACTTTAGGAACTCTAGAAGAACGCATCGACCAAATGATTGAAGATAAGAAGAAAGTGGCGAGTGCGATCGTCGGAAGCGATGAAACTTGGTTGACTGAGTTAGATAATGAAAGCTTTAAACAGTTAATTGTTTTGAATAAGCAGATGGTTTTGTAAAGGTGTTTTGAGAAACGCGATCGACGTATTCTCATCGAGAACTTTAAAATGCAGCAGTTCCCAAGATTTTCTTATCCTCCTGGTTGGCAATCTGCCAAACCCAATGTTTCCGTATCATTGAGATAGCGATCGCTATCTCAATGACTATACGACCGTATCTACCCTACAATCGAAGTGTTTGCAATCGACTAGCACTAACGGCTCTTTAGTTGTTCTAACTTTTGCCTAATTAAGCTTTCAACCTGCTCAATCTCATTACTCGATTTTGGAATGTCAAAAGTCTCTGGAGATGCTTCAGAAGTAAAGCGATCGACAAAGGCATGAAACGCTGCCTTATCGTCAGGATGAGCTATGACGTAAGCTCTTAGCTCAGTTTTCGTTATGCTACTGAAATCAGGCTTCATCACAAGAACCTCCAAAGACCATTGCGATAGATTTCTATTTCTATGTTATCTCCTGCTAGGATAAACAAATTACCTGTGCGTTCGTCGAGGCGGACAACGAAAATAGGAGTGAATGTATTAGTCAAAGATTGACAAAGTATTACACATCTAATACTTTGTTCAGCCGTCGGCATATAGATATACCTCGTAACTAAATAATTTAATATCCATCGATCCTATTGCAGCAGAAAACCGGAGGCAATTCTCATGTATTACAAGGACTATCCTTCGATCGCTGCTTTGCTCTTGTTCGCTATAGGCACTCGCTAAATCCTAGACCTGAAACTTATAACTCTGAAATAACAACATGGCACAATTTAGCAAGACTTGGTGGGGTAAGCGATTTATCGAAGCGTTAGAAGAATTTAGCGACGCGGCTAGGTTGAGTCGGGGACGCTCCTATGCCCGTAACGGTAAGATTAAGGAATATCAGATTACTAACAACCAAATTACCGCTTTTGTTAGGGGGTCTGTAAATCCTTATTTTGGCGTTTACAAAGAACCTTTATACAATACAAATATCGAAATTAAAGCGATTTCTGCCGCCGATTGGTCAAAAGCGATCGCATTTCTTGGTTCAAAAGCGAGTTTGGTTTCAAAGCTTTTGATGAATGAAGTTCCTGACAATATAGAAGAAGCATTTTCTCAATTAAACCTACATTTACTCCCCCACAACCGCCAAGATTTTAAGACCAATTGTTCTTGTCCCGACTGGGAAAATCCTTGCAAACATATTGCCGGGGTTTATTACTTAGTCGCATCTGAATTAGACAGAGATCCATTTTTGCTGTTTGAGTTACGGGGAATTTCGCGTTTAAAACTGCAAGAAGAACTAGCTAAATCCCCGCTGGGGAAAGTTTTATCGAAGGCGATCGATACTCAAGAAATTTCACCAGAACCCGTCGGCGCTTACTATACAAAACCCAAAAAAGTGCAGAGATTAGAACCCATTTCACCACAAGATTTTTGGCTACCCCAGAAGCGATTGCCTCAAACGGTTGAAGCAGCTTCACCTACTAGTATTCCGGCGATCGCCATCAAAAAAGCAGGGGATTTCCCGCCGTTTTGAAAAAAGATCTTTCTTTTCTTGAGGTGATGGAAGACTTCTATAAAAGAGTTAAAGTTAAGTTATAAGTATAGCTATTGACAAAATGTTTAAGTTGTTATGTTTAAGAATTGCAGGTGAAAATAATTTTTTGAAACAACTTAGATACAATCCTTCTGCCTTACTAAAACGCTGAATCGTTCCGATAATCTTGCCATCTTTCGTATAGCCAAAACGTTAACGCCCAGAGTGCAGTTCCGAGCATTTGGCAAAGGTGATGTACCGTTGCGATCGCGAGGCTTTCAGCGGCAGGTATTCCAAATTTTGTCAAGGCAAATGTAAGGGAGGCTTCATAAACGCCGATATTAGCCGGCGCGATAGGAACTAATGTGCCAAGATTTAAAATAACCAGCGCTAGGAGAAGTTCTGAATAAGATAAAGAATATCCTTGGGCGAAGCACAAAATCGATAGCGCAATCAGTTCGCTAATCCAATTGGCTAGTCCCACGATCAGCCCTCCAGAGAAACGTTTGGGTTCTTGAAGCGATCGCAAACCAACCTTGAAGCCTCTTAGCCAATGGGCGATCGTTTTAAAACGACGATGAAGCAAGCGCAAGAGAATATAAAAACTAAAAAATATAATAATTACACTCAATAAAATTGTTTTTAACTTAGAAAAATAACTAGTCCAGGGAACGTCAGGAACTTGAAAAGAGGTTTGCACTAAAGCTAGACCAATCAATAAAAGAACCGAACCCACATCAGCCACTTTATCAGCCACTAAAACAATAGCTGATGCTTCTGAGGCTTCAATTTGGCGACCGTGCCTATCTTGATGTTTTCTAGTAAGAACAACCTTAAGCAAATCTCCCGCACCAGTTGGGCCAAAGGTATTGATAAACTGTCCGTAAGAAAAAGCACGGGCGGCGTGCGTCCATCTTAATTTCGCGTCGCCTGGAAAAAGAACCCATAAGCGATGCGTCTGAAAAATCATTTGAAAAACTACGGCAACCAACGATCCCATCCAATAAATCGGGTGAAATTTCGTAAGTGCTTCAACAATTGCTCCTTCTTCTAAATTTAATGTTTTAGCGATAAAAATTAATCCAATTCCAATGACTAGGAAAGTAACGATAACAAGAGGAAGCTGGTGTTTCATTTAAAATCCATTTGGATAATTCACATAGTAGGGGTTGGTAGGAAAATAAAATTTTCTCTACTATGCTTAGTATTCCCAGTTAGAGGATTTTATTCGTATTCTCATTTTTGACGTGTTCTCCATTGATTTAGTTTCTGGCGATCGCGATATCAGTTGAGTCTTCTTTTCTGAATCTTATTATTTCTATTTTAAGATTTTACAAAGCTAAGTTGATTCTTTTAACCTAAATTGAGACTCGACCATATAAGATAGATTTTGGCAAACTTGAATCCCATTTAACGATCGCATATTTAAGTAAGGATTTTTAGTGGTATGAGCAGTAATTTAAACTCAAATCCAACTCAAGCAAACAACAAGTTTTCTTTGGATAGTTTTAAGCAGGCGCTACGCGATTTTTTGATTTACGGTGTTGGCGAACCGATAATTCGACAGCTTGAAAAGCTTATCGGTCGTTATTCTTTAATCGGCAATACGCCTTTTTTCGAGAGAGAACAATTTGAATGGGTACCCCAGTTAGAAGCGAATTGGAAAACAATTCGCCAAGAATTAGATGAGATTTTAAAGTATCGAGACGATCTGCCAAACTTCCAAGATATCTCGCCAGATCAAGCTTACCAAACCAGCAAAGATAACCTTTGGAAAACTTATTTTCTCTATGGTTATGGAATTAAAGCCGAAAAAAATTGCGATCGCACCCCAAAAACTACTCGCATTATCGAACAAATTCCTGGTATGAAAACGGCTTTCTTTTCCATTCTATTACCTGGAAAACACATTCCCGAACATTGCGGCCCTTACAAAGGTGTTATTCGCTGTCTCCTCGGACTAAAAATTCCCGAACCTAGAGAAAAATGCCGGATTCGCGTTTGGGATGAAACTAGACACTGGGAAGAGGGCAAATGTATGTTATTTGATGATTCTTTTCCTCATGAGGCTTGGAACGAAACTGATGATGTTCGCGTCGTTTTATTTTTAGATATTGTCAGACCAATGCGCTTTCCTTTATCGCTGATTAACAATCTGTTGCTGAAGCTAATTGCCGCATCGCCTTACGTTCAAGATGGAACTAAAAATCAGAGGAAATGGGATAGCCGTCTAGACGAACTCTTTGCCGCTACAGTCGTTAAAAACCAATAAAAAAAGCAGGAGGCTTTTATCAGTTACCAGTTACCAGTAATGGAAGTCAGAAGTTTAGTAGGGGCGAATGGCTATACGTCTTTCAGACGGGCTACGCCAACGCCCGTACAAGAGTTCAGGAGTAGAGACGCGATATATCGCGACTGCATTCAATGGGCGGAAGTAGAGACGCGATATATCGCGTCTTTACAGCCCCCATGCCTCGTCTTTACAGGAGTTTAGGAGGAAAGTAGTAGATATTCCCCCAAGTCTTCCAAGTCTTTTTACGAACGACTTCCGACTTTCATTAAGCTGGTCACTGGTAACTGGTCACTGATAACTGAAAAAGCTGGTCGCTCTCTAGTCCTGTTTCTCGCTTGTAGAATTGTTTTTGTCCTCCAATAACACCTCTTGAATCAGCGAAGCACAACGATAAATCATCGCAGCACGGCTAGTTACGCCCAGCTTGATGAAAATACGGCGCAAGTGAGTGGAAATCGTCCATTCACTGATTTTAAGTCGATTCGCTATTTGTTTGTTCGAGCAACCGATCGCAACCAAAGTAGCAATCTGAAGTTCTCGTTGAGTCAAAATTTCGGCAATATTGGGCTTGGGATCGCGAGGTTTGTCTTGAACCTGCACGATCGAATAAAATTGTTTGTTAACTTGGAAATGCCCGACCACTAAACCATAAGCATTTACCTCGGATTTAGGACTAGTTTTGGGGTCATTTTCTGATAAAACAACTAAAAATTTGGATGTTTTTAGGTTAAATTCGCCACAAATGCTATTTTTTGATAATCGATCTGTTTGTTGAGCAGGGGATGAATTGGTGAAAGTTATTTCGTTCATAGTCGTTACTAGTTAGCAATTGGGCGATTGCTTGTGTCTAAGCTTTTTGTGTAAGAGCGTTTATTAAATGACAGTAGTGAGCCGCTATACAGGTGTTCCGCTTGCTAGCAAAAAGCGAACTCAATTAGAATGCTTGAAGTGGCAACAAAGCGATCGCTCGCCCGTCGAGCCAGAAATTTCAAGCTGAAAATATTTAACAGTTGTGAGTTTTAGTCATAAGTAAAGCTCGATCTTTCATTGTTTAGCTCAATCATGAGTGGTGAAAAGAAACAAGCTAGGGACAACAAGTAAAAAAGTAGAGAGGCTCGACAGGCAATGCACAGCTTAATTATAAAATTTACCCTGTTGAATTGGAGTGGCTCTGTTTAAGACACTAATCCGTAAGGGTTCATTGGCATTTTCCATTCACAAATAAGCACTGCTCTTTCAGGAATTAGGGTTTTTTCTGTTGTAGTCTATTTTATTTTCAATCTATTCTAATCGCTTTCTTGATTTAAGCGAAGAAAAAGTTTAGCAATAAATATGTTGAAATCTAAACTTTTAAAATGAAAACAAGTTCCTGTCTATCTAAATTATACAAATATTTTTAGCTTTATCTATCGCTCTCAGAGCGTTAGAGAGAATTTTTGCTCGATTCATTAAAAGTTTGTTCGATCGAAATATATTTTTTATTTTATGCAAATTAGCTACGTTAGCTTTAATTGTCCGCGATCGCGCTCAAAAACTTAAATGAGAAGTCAAAGTTTTGTTAGCGATCTCCAAACGATAGACGCAACAAAACTTTGACAATCGCTAATTATATAAAAACAACAAAAAGCAGACAATCGCTAACTAATAAAAATAACAAGATTGACACAAAATCTTGTCTCTTGTTTTAGCAACCCATTCTGCTTTACTCTAAACACGAGTTGTTTTTGATAATTTCAACTAACTGAGACAACTGCTCTTCATCGGTTAACTTCAGTTCGATTAACACGCGAAAAATATCTTCTTTATCACTTTGAGGCTCTATCTGATACTTGCGATGTGTGACTATAGCATCAAATGAGAAAAAGCTCTCTTCATAAATTTTACTTATGTCATCGGGAATTTCTCCCCAGACCAAATCGACAACACTGACTCGATCCCCAATCTGCAAGTTAGGATCGAACTTGTATCTAGCAATTTCAACATCTGAGTGGTCATCCAGTGGAAGATGGACATAGATTCGGCATTCTAACATTGTTACCTCATTCGTGGCAGCATTTAGAGAATTCCATTGTTAACAGATTTCCCAAAAGCTCAGTTAAAAATTTCTTTGAAGAGCAGAAAAATAAAAAAGTAGCTCGAACAAGCTTTTTTATAGCGGCTTTCATGTGAGTAGACAAATTCTTGATGCTTATTTTGACTTAATTGAGGATTATTTGTTTCATACAATTGAAAACTGCTATGTTTACCGTTTAACGCCTAAATCCTTTAATTTTCGGCTTTCTCGTTAAGTTTGCTCTACTTGAGTTTTTTTTCCATCTCCAGAAGGACTGAGAAGATATGCCGCTTTGTTATTAATATCACACTTACAATTGTC
This sequence comes from Hydrococcus sp. Prado102, assembly GCA_025454425.1. Taxonomy (GTDB): domain Bacteria; phylum Cyanobacteriota; class Cyanobacteriia; order Cyanobacteriales; family Microcystaceae; genus Hydrococcus. The sequence continues at coordinate 23,265 of JALOOL010000019.1, forward strand.
ACACCGCTTTAGCAGTTATACAAATTCGCTCTTATCTTGCTACAAATATTGATTTTGGGGAAAAAATAAAAAGATTTCTTAGGGACAAGGGAAATGGGGAAAGGGAGACAAGGAGACAAGGAGACAAGGAGACAAGGGAAAATCATGTACAGACGCGATATATCGCGTCTCTACGACTTTCGACTTTCGACTTTCGACTTTCGACTTTTTTAACTGGTCACTGGTCACTGATAACTGATAATCCCCACTCAACTATCTGTAGCGAATATAAATAGTAATTTATATTAGTGGCACGTTGTTGATAAGGGAGCAACTGTCGCCTCTGTCATTAGAGAAGTACAACGAGAAATCATCGCAGCGCGGTTGGTTACGCCCAACTTGACGAAAATTCGGCGCAAATGGGTAGTAATATTCCACTCACTTACTTTTAGGCGATCGGCGATTTGTTGGTTAGAATGACCCAGTACAACTAGAGTAGCAACCTGAAGCTCGCGTTCGTTCAAAATTTTAGTAAGATGAGATTGTATGGGCTTTGGCGCGTCCTTAGCCTTCACGATCGCGTAAGATTGTCCGTTAATTTGTAAGTGTCCGATCGCCGAACCATAAGCAGTCTCATCAGCAAATAGCTCGGATTTTGGACGAAGTTTAAGGTTTTTTTTCGATAAAATCGCCTCAAATTGTGATTTACTGAGCTTAAGTTTGCTGTAATTGCTATATTTGATTAGTTGGGCTAATTGACGCTCGTAGTAAGAGTTGGAAAAAGTAGCTTCAATCATAAGTTGTTAATACCTGTTTGTAATCTACTCAAAGCAGTTACCCGGTTTAGTTATCGGTCGCTGCCCGCTGTTAAATGATATGGCGATCGATTCTGCCGCTGCCCCAAAAAGTAACTGCGCCAAAACCTCGAAACATTGTCTCGAACATTAATGACTCAATCTAAGTCAAATGCTTGCAACACAAAAGGAATTTTATTAGTCTCTACAGTTTAAGCAAGCCCTGCAAATTACACAACCTGCTTTTTGATGAATGGAGAAAATAGCTATCGGAGATAAAAGTCAGTCATACTATATCCCCTTTAGTTAAATTAGTTTAGTCACATAAATAGAGTACTTCAAATAAGCTACTCAAGATCCATTACTAAGAAAAAGTGACTTTCAATAAATTTCTGAAGCATTTAAGATAGCCAGTGTTCGGATCGCTTAAGTGCGCGAGAAAAGACAGTCAAAACCTTAACAAGCCATTAGACACATTATCGCACAAAACACGATACAGATGTCTTGCGATCGAACTTGTCTGTTTTCTTTGACTCTAATAAGGAAAGTGTGAACCATGAAAGTAGCGATTCTTGCTGGAGGGCTTGGTACTCGTCTTGCAGAAGAGACTGAAACCAAACCGAAGCCGATGGTAGAGATTGGCGGAAAGCCGATTCTTTGGCACATCATGATGCACTATTATCACTATGGCTTTCGAGACTTCGCGATCGCCCTTGGCTACAAAGCTGAAGCGATTAAAAAATACATGGTGGATTATTGCTCGCTCAGCAGCGACTTAACCGTCAGCATGAGAACTGGCGAAATTAGGAGGCATGGGGGATACCAACCAGACTGGATGGTCGAGCTAGTCGATACCGGACTTTACACCAACACCGGGGGACGCATTAAAAGATTAGCACCTTACGTAGGCAATCAAACCTTTATGCTTACCTGGGGCGATGGCGTTTCCGATATTAACTTGAACGAGTTACTAGAGTTCCATCGCTCTCATGGCAAACTCGCAACTTTAACAGCAGTAAGACCGCCCGCTCGTTTCGGTCATTTAGAACTAGATGGGTCGCAAATCGTCGAATTTTCTGAAAAACCCCAAACCCGCGAAGGCTGGATTAACGGTGCTTTCTTCGTCCTCGAACCAGAAATCTTCGATTATATCGATGGAGACGATACGCAGTGGGAAAAAGCCCCACTAGAGCGACTCGCTCAAGAGGGTCAACTCATGGCTTACAAGCACAACTCTTTCTGGCAGTGCATGGATACAATGCGCGACAAACGCTTGTTAGAAGGCTTGTGGCAGAACGATAAGGCGCCCTGGAAAACTTGGAACGAACAAGAGGAATGTTTTGCTATTGATACGAGCGATCGCACAGAGCGCAGCGGCAAAGGAGATCGCGTCGAAGAGTTACGCCGTCCGAAAGTTCAAGTGCCCATGCGAGTAGCCTAAAGAATTTTGAGTAACTATAAAGGTAAAAGCAGATGCACGACACTCCACCTCGCGTCAGCATTGGGATGCCAGTTTATAACGGCGAAAATTATATACAGCAAGCTTTAGATGCAATCCTAGCTCAAACATATCAAGATTTCGAGTTAATTATTTCCGATAATGCCTCAACGGATAGAACCCAAGAGATCTGTCGGACATATGCAGCCAAAGATAAGCGTATTCGGTACTATCGCCAAGATCGCAACTGTGGCCCTGCCTGGAATTACAATCTTGTCTTCGAGTTATCCGCTGGCAAATACTTCAAGTGGGCAGCCCACGACGATTTATTTGCCCCAGAGTTTCTCGAAAAATGCGTCGAAGTACTCGATCGCGATCCGACCGTTGTCTTGTGTAGTGCCAAGGCGAATGTGATCGATGAATGCGATGGTCGATTCCGAGGAAAGTACGATGTCAATCTCAATACCGAGTCGCCAGAGGCACACGAACGCTTTCATGGGCTAATCTATGGCGACCCCAAACTTGGGGAGCATCGCTGCTATGAGGTTTTCGGATTAATTCGTAGCGAAAGTCTGAGGAAAACGCCCTGCATCGGAAAGTATGCTCACGCAGACGGCGTTTTGCTAGTCTACCTTGCTTTCCTCGGTCGGTTCCACGAGATCCCAGAGTACCTTTTCTTTCCTCGCATCCATGCCAAGCAATCAATGGAAATTGCTCGCACCAACTACCATTTGTATACGGGCTGGTTCGATCCTAAAAAAGAAGGAAAGGTTTCCTTACCTCGCTGGCGAATCTTGCGCGAATATCTTCGCGCTATCTGGCAGGCTCCTATCGGTAAGTACGAACGAACGATTTGTTACTTACACCTGATGAATTGGTTCCGCCACAAGCGCCACCGACTCAAGCAAGACGTAATTATTGCAGCACAGTTTACCTGGGGGCGTTTCTATGAGAAATTCCAGCCACAAACTAGATCTTTAAAAGAAACATAATTTAACTGGACGAGCAAAAAAAATGCGGGTTTTAGTAACGGGACATAAGGGGTATATCGGTACGGTATTAGTGCCGATGCTACTCGCCGAAGGACATGAAGTTTTCGGAATTGACAGCGATTTATTCGAGCAAAGTACTTTTGGAGAGGGAATTCAAGAGATTCCAGAACTAAAAAAAGACATTCGCGACATTGAAGCATCCGATCTCGAAGGAGTAGATGCAATCCTTCATCTGGCAGGTCTTTCTAACGATCCGCTCGGCAACTTAAATCCTCAACTAACCGACGAGATTAATCATCTTGCCTCGGTGAGACTGGCAAGATTAGCCAAATCTGTTGGCGTAGAACGCTATATCTTTTCTTCTTCTTGCAGCAACTACGGGGCTGGCGGCGAAGACTTGTTAAATGAAGAATCGGATTTTAACCCCGTCACGCCTTATGGCATCTCTAAAGTTAGAGTAGAGCAAGCGGTGAGTCGCTTAGCCGATGACTACTTTAGCCCAACCTTCCTGCGCAACGCTACCGCTTACGGAGTATCGCCTCGATTGCGCTTTGATTTGGTTCTCAACAACTTAGTTGCTTGGGCATTTACGACGGGTAGGATTTATATCAAGAGCGATGGCACTCCCTGGCGACCTATCGTTCACATCGAAGATATTTCCCGTGCATTCATCGCTGCACTGCACGCGCCTCGCGCGGTAGTTCACAATCGAGCCTTTAATGTAGGACGCAACGAAGACAACTATCGCATTCGAGAATTAGCCGAAATCGTCCGAGAAACCGTTCCTGGTTGCCGGATCGAGTATGCACCCGATGCAGGCCCCGACAAACGCTGCTACAGAGTTGATTGCAGCAAGATTCTTCAAACTTTACCTGAATTTGCGCCTCAATGGAACGCTCGCCGAGGAGCAGCAGAACTCTACGCGGCTTATCAAAAAGTTGGTTTGACTCTCGAAGACTTCGAGGGGCCGAGATATCAGCGAATCGCTCACCTCCAAGAGTTATTGAGAAGCAAAAAGTTAGATGAGTCGCTGCGCTGGAAACTCGCAGTCCCGATGTTGGCTCGGTAATAAAGTTTTTAAACATTCCTCTCATGAAGGAACATCCTCCGGGGCGTAATAGCCTTGCGCCCTTTTCTCCTCTTTTGACATTCTTTATTTTATTAAATTTGTAGCGAGTCTAAAAATGCCAGTTATAAATCAAACTTGCCGTTCTTGCGGTCATTCCCAACTAGAAACGATTTTGTCCTTTGGTGACACTCCCTTAGCCGATGCGTTGCTCACCGAAGATAAGTTACAGCTACCAGAATTAACGGCTCCTCTCGATCTCGCTTTCTGTCCTCACTGTGGGCTGGTTCAGATTACCGAAACGGTTTCGCCAGAAATTTTATTTTGTCAAGATTATCCCTATTTTTCTTCTGTATCAAAAGCTTTATTGCAACATTTTAGGAGTAGTGCCCTAGCGCTTATCGAGTCCAGGCATCTGAATCGAAATAGTTTAGTTATAGAAGCCGCCAGCAATGACGGATATATGCTTAAAAACTTTATTGAAAAAGGCATTCCCGTTTTGGGGATCGATCCGGCTGACGGCCCGGCTGAAGCCGCTCAAAAAGCTGGCGTTCCTACTCTTTGCACTTTCTTTACCAAGGAACTTGCCGAGCAACTCCGTGCTAATGGACACGCAGCCGATGTTTTCCTCGCTAATAATGTTTTGGCACACGTACCAGACTTAAATGGTTTTGTGGAAGGAATCGGCATTCTTCTGAAAAAAACGGGCGTAGCTGTCATTGAAGTGCCTTATGTCGTCGATTTGGTCGATCGCTGCGAATTTGACACCATCTATCACCAGCATTTGTGTTATTTCTCCGTCACTGCTTTAGACCGCTTATTTAGAAAACACAATCTCTATCTAAATAATATCGAGCAAGTAGCGATTCATGGCGGTTCGTTACGCCTATTTGTCGAACCTGTCGAAGCCGTTAACGAATCAGTTACCTCATTACTTAAAGAAGAAGTAGAGCGAGGAGTCGATAGCGTTAGCTATTATCGCGAATTTGGCGATCGCGTCCTCGCAATTAAAGATTCTCTCTTAAATATCCTCCAGGATGCCAAAAAAGAAGGCAAGCGAGTAGCTGCTTACGGAGCCGCAGCTAAAGCGACAACCATGCTCAGTTATGTGGGGATCGATCGCGCTTTGGTCGATTATGTAGTTGACTTAAATCCCTTCAAACACGGTCGCTATATGGGTGGCAACCACCTGCCGATTTTCCCTCCCTCGAAACTTCTAGAAGATATGCCAGATTACGTTTTGGTGCTGGCGTGGAATTTTGCCGAAGAGATCCTACAACAGCAAAAAGCTTACGGAGATAAGGGCGGTAAATTTATTATCCCCATCCCACAACCCGCAATTGTTTAAGTCGAAAGTCGAAAGTCGGAAGTCGAAAGTAAAGATTTTCCCCAATCCCCAGTCACCAGTCACCAGTCACCAGTCACCAGTAACCGATCCACATTTCCTAACCTAACCAAAAAACACGGAAATATAGAATGAAAGCGCCACAGTTATTAACCAGATCTACTACAGACCGAGCCGGAGTAACAGATTTAACCGAACATATTTGTCCTAACTGCCATCACCAAGGATTATCAATCTTTTATGAAGTTCGTAACGTTCCCGTCCACAGTTGTTTAATGCTGCCAACGCAACAAGAAGCATTAGACTTTCCTTGCGATGATATTATTTTAGGTCACTGCGATCGCTGCGGATTTATTACCAATGTGGCATTCGATAGCAAGTGGTCGGCTTATGCGCCCAATTATGAAGACCAACAGAGTTTTTCACCTACTTTTAATCAATTCGCGATCGATCTCGCAGATCGCCTGATCGAAAAATACGATTTACATAACAAAGATGTTGTCGAAATTGGTTGCAGCAAAGGGGATTTTCTCATTCTACTCTGCACGTTAGGAAATAATCGCGGCATTGGTATCGATCCAAGTGTCGTACCAGGAAGAGTAAATAGCGAAGCCGCTAACCGCGTGGCTTTTATACGAGAATACTACTCAGAACATCACGCCGAATATGTTGGCGATTTTATTTGTTGTCGTCATACGCTCGAACATATTCAACCAACGGCTGAATTTGTGCAAATCGTGCGCCGTTCTATTGGCGATCGCCTCGAAACGGCTGTTTTCTTTGAAATTCCCGATACGACCCGCGTTTTGCGCGATCTCTCTTTTGAGGATATCTATTATGAACATTGTTCTTATTTTACGCCCGGTTCTTTAGCACGTTTGTTCCGCTTCAGCGGTTTTGAAGTAACAGATCTCTATCAAGCTTATGGCAACCAGTATCTATTAATTGAAGCCAAACCAGTCGCTACGCCTTCTAAGGAAGTGCATCCATTAGAAGAAAGTCGCGATCGCATGGCGCAAGATGTTAAATACTTCGCGACTGAGATTGCTAAAAAGCTAGACCGTTGGAAACAGCAATTAGAACAATGGAATCGCCAAGGGGAACGGGTTGCAATTTGGGGATCGGGTTCTAAATGCGTGGCTTTCTTGACTACTCTTAATGCCGCAGACAAGGTTCAACACGTCGTCGATATCAATCCTCATCGTCACGGTAAATTCATTCCTGGTGTCGGTAAAGAGATTATGCCACCTGAGTTTTTAAAAGAATTTCAACCAGATCGAGTCATAGTCATGAATCCGATCTATTGCGGCGAAATTCAAAAAATGCTCGACGAGATGGGCGTTACTACCGAGGTTATACCCCTTTAGTTGACTTCTCACCGCCCTATAAGTGCGGTGATTCTAAACCAAATTAATTCGGTAAGAAAGGAGGACAAGAAAAGTCGAAAGTCGAAAGTCGTTGGCGAAGCCCGTCCCTTGGACGTAAGTCGAAAGTCGAAAGTTTGAGGACAAGGGGGACTTTTGGAGAATATTTACTCCTGAACTCCTGAACTCCTGAATTCTAATTACTGATTACTGATTACTGATTACTGATTACTGATTATGACTGTATTACCCGAACATATCTGTTCTGTTTGTGGTTCGCCTCATTTAGAACCTTTTTTCACGATGTCGGACGTTCCTATTTTCTGTAATGTCTTGCACTCGGAGCAACAAGAAGCTCGCGACTGTCCTAAAGGAGATATCGTACTTGCTTTTTGTCCTAGCTGCGGTTTCATAAGCAATGTGGCATTCGATCCCGATAAGCTGCACTATTCCCAAGATTATGAAAACTCTTTACACTATTCTCCCCGCTTTCGCGAGTATATCGACGCTCTCGCCAAACAATTAATCGAACGCTACGATCTTTATGGCAAAAACATCATCGAGATTGGCTGCGGAAAAGGCGATTTTCTGGTTTCTTTATGCGAATTAGGCAATAATAAAGGGGTTGGCTTCGATCCCAGCTATATTCCTCGCGCCGAGCATCGCCATCTAGGAGAGCGAGTTAAGTTTATTCAAGATTTCTATTCGGAAGATTACCGAGACTATCAAGCGGATTTGATTTGTTGTCGCCATACGCTCGAACACGTTGCTAATCCTGCCGATTTACTCATCCCGCTGCGAAAAGCGATTGGCGATCGCCTCAATACGGTAGTATTTTTTGAAGTTCCCAACGCGATCGATACTTTTCATCGTTTAGCTATCTGGGATATTCTTTACGAACACTGCACCTATTTTGTCCCTTCTTCTTTAAAACAAGTCTTTTCTGATTGCGGGTTTAAAATTACTAACTTAACCGAAGCGTTTGCTGGGCAATTCCTTTGCTTGGAAGCTTTACCCGTTACAGAAAAAGTGATACTTGGCGATCGCATTCTTCTAGAAGAATCCCTATTAGGTGCTACAAAAGAACGACAGTTGCTTCAAGTCGGTGCGACTACTCAAAGCACTGTCTTAGAGACTTCAACGCTAGTTACGTCTAAGGTAAATTATCAAGACTGGACTGATTCGGCAACGTATTTGCTCGATCAAAGCGAAGTAAATAACGCCGAGGAAGTCGAATTATTGCACCGCGATATTGAGGATTTTACTAACAACTTCCAAACAAAGATTGCAACTTGGGAACAGAAACTCGCTCAAATCGCCCAAACTAAGCAACGAGCAGTTGTTTGGGGAGCAGGTGCAAAAGGAGTTACTTTCTTAAATCTCCTTAAGGTTCGAGGTGCGATCGAATATATCGTAGATATGAATTTTCGCAAGCATTGGAAATACGTCGCCGGAACGGGTCAGCAAATTGTCCCGCCGGAATTCTTACAGGCATATCGACCAGATGTTGTCATTGTGATGAACCCAATTTATGAAGAGGAAATTCGTCAGTTGGTAGCTGAGTTGGGTTTGACTTGTGAAATTTTCGCAGTTTGAGTCCTATTGTTCGAGGCAAAGTTTACTCCGTTTTTTGCAAGTGGTGTTTGATTGAAGTGAACCAACAAACCTACGAAAATGTTGGGTTGATGAAGGAAACCCAACCTACAAATCTCCTTAACTTTTCAGTTTGAAGCTCAATCATTTATCTTTTGTCCACTCTTAACCACTTAATTTTTTTGTCCTATGCAAGCTTTACCCGTTCAATTCCCCGAACCCATTTCTTATAACGATGCTCATTTAGAGGAAGTTCATTTGGATACTCTTGCCTCTAGTCTAGCGATGACAAGCGATGCACCTATGTTGAGCCAAAAACGCTATCAAAAAATTCTCAAAAGGTATCTTTATGTTTTGAATGCCGTTTCGCTTCTCAACGAACAAGGACAACTAATTCTCAACCAAGGATTTTCTAATGAGACGACATTATCTGTCGTTGCTGGAACGCTTATTTATGCGCTTGAAAGAATTAGCTTGGAGTTGACTTGGCAGGGCGATCGCATTTGGCTCGGTTCCGATTTAGTTCTGTTTAAATGGCAGAGCGATCGCTATTTATATTTGCAAACCCAAACACCATTCAAAACACGAGTTGACGAACTTCTTGATTTTCTTAAAAGCTAAACTATCCCACATTTAATTATTGTATGACTTCTTGGAAATTTCTTTTTCAATATGCCCGCCGATTCCCTTTACTGATTGCCTCTGCTTTTGTTTTAAGCTTCGTTTGTGCAATTTTTAATGGGATCGGTACGGCTTTACTTGTTCCGCTATTATTCTCTGGTTTATCGGGAATGCCCGCTAATCTAGAGCAAGCCCCACCGATTATTAATAAAATGATGTCTTTGTTTGAAGGGGTTCCTGACGAGACAAAATCTCTGTTAATTTTTGGCATTATTTTGAGTACGATTATTCTCAAAAATGCGACTCAATATCTTAGCTCTTTAGTTGGCGGTCATTTGTCTCGCTGTATGACCAATTCCATGAAATTAGATGGATTGAGGCTTTTGTTAGATGTCGATCTAGATTATTATGCAAAACATAAGGCTGGAGATATTATGAGCTATATCGCTCACGATATTGTTAATACGGCTAGATCTATTGGAACAGTCATTGCGATCGCTCAAATTTGTATTACAATTCTCACTTTTACCTCTATATTAATTTTAATTTCTTGGCAACTCACTCTTCCTGCAACTCTATCATTACTCGTAATTTTTGGAGTCGTTCAAAATTTAATTGGGCGCTCTAAAAAATTAGGAAAAAATCTTTCTAAATCTTCTAAAGATTATTCTAATAAAATTTTAGAAATTGTTAGTGCAAATCGTTTGATTAGAACAGTAAAAAACGAAGATAAAGAATATCAAAAAATTAAAGAATTGATTTTAGATTTAGAAAAAGCCCAATTTAAACTGCAAGTAAACGAACAATTTCTTCAACCTACCAATGAAATTTTTGGAGTGTTGATTATTGTTGCTATTGTTATGGCAGGACGTTATTTATTTGCAGGCGATGATTGTCGTTTTATATAAATTAATCCCTACAATTAGCCAACTTAATCGAGCTAGAAACCAATTAGCAAAACAATCTTATAGCATTCAAATTGCCGCCCATTTCTTAGATCGCAGAAATAAACCGTTTATGACTCGAAGTGGTTCGCAAATCTATTCTCGATTAAAAGCAGGCATTCACTTTGAAAATGTCAGTTTTGCTTATCCAGAGAGCGAGAAAATCGTATTGGATGAAGTCAATCTTTGGATTCCTAAAGGTAAAATGATAGCGCTTGTTGGCGCTTCAGGTGCTGGAAAATCGACGATCGCAGACTTACTCTCGCGATTCTATGACCCCAGTGCAGGACGCATTACAGTCGATGGCGAAGATTTGAGAGACTACGATCTCAAAAGCTACAGACAAGCGATGGGGATTGTTAGCCAGGATACTTATCTGTTCAACAATTCGGTGCGCTATAACATTAGTTATGGTCTAGAAAATGTCCCAGACGAAGCAGTCATCGAAGCTGCCAAACGAGCAAATGCTTATGACTTCATCATACAGTTACCGCAAGGCTTCGATACGACCATCGGCGATCGCGGCGTGTTACTCTCAGGAGGACAGCGACAGCGAATTGCGATCGCCCGCGCTCTAGTGCGCAACCCCGATCTTCTCATCTTAGATGAAGCAACTAGCGCCTTAGATACAGTATCCGAGCAATTGATTCAACAGGCGATCGAAGAACTCTGCCAAGAAAGAACGACTCTCGCGATCGCGCACCGACTCTCTACTATTCAAAAAGCGCATCAAATCGCGGTCATGGATCGCGGAAAAATCGTAGAAATCGGAACCCACGAAGAACTATTAAGCTTAAATGGCTACTATGCTCGCTTGTACGCCATGCAATTCAAGCACGAACATCAAAAAACAAGCAAGCCTCGTAGCGTTTCCCGCAAAGTAGCAATAAAAAGTCGAAAGTCGTTGGCGTAGCCCGTCCCTTGGAGGTAAGTCGAAAGTCGTAGAGACGCGATATATCGCGTCTGTACAAAATTCTCCCTTGTCTCCCTTGTCTTCCCACACTCCCTACCAGGGCTGTTTCATAACTTGTACGGGAAGTGTGGAAACCTACGTGCTTTCAGCCGTTGGAGTGTCAATCTCACTTCATCCGCCAAGGAATTAATAAGGGAGGCTCATAACAAAAGTCGGTTAAAACTGACATCTTGCACCTTTCTCAATAGTCCGTCAACGATTAAAATCGCTGCCTCATATGTAAAGTCGTCTTCAGACGACTGAATAAGCATTTCAGTCCATCAAACATGGATTTGATATATGAGCCGCTGAATTGATTGAGAGGCGGTTATTGCGAATGCTGCAAGATGTCAGTTAAAACCGACTGGGACAGACATTTTTAGTCCTATAACCCTCTTCTGTCACTCTCCGAAATTAATTCATAATAAATAAGCTAGTTTACCCAGAAGAATAAAATGGTTGAAATTGATTTATGTTCTCAATAAGC
>JALOOL010000230.1 GCA_025454425.1 Hydrococcus sp. Prado102
TTTGGGCGAGTCCGCTTTCAGCTTTGGGTAAATCGATGTTAATGGCTTGCTGGCGGGAAAAACTGACAGCCGCCAAGATAAAGAAAACCAAAATGCAAAAAATTACGTCGATCATCGGTACGATTTCGATGCGTACCTCGCCATTGCCATTAGCAGTAGGATCTTGCCATAGCTTAAAGGGGCGTGTAGATAAAGCAAGTGTCGCAGCACGAGATACTTTTCTTCTAGAACTGTTTTGATTCATGCGATTTTCGAGTGTCCCAATCGATACTGCTTTATCTTAATGTAAACAGAAGACCCACGGAGAGGGCGTTAGTTTACCGCGCGGACAAATAGATTAATATCGAGTCTACTGTTTGGGTGGCTTAGAATTGAAAGAATCTGAATTCGAGAGAGTCATTTCGAGATTGCGGCGCTGTTCGATTTTGCTAAGGAAGTATCCCGTCATCATCGCCGAAGCGAGAAGATTTGCCAGATTCTCGCGATCGGTGGTAATCTGAACCTCAAAATCTTCCGAAGGCAACATGCCAACTAACCCTTGTACGTTTTGAGTAATAATTTGTTTGATTTCTGGGCTAGCCGACTGAGCAACCCGCTCTAACATTTCAGGATTTTGTCGCTGAAGGTATTGCATTAAAGAATTAATTTCTTGTTGCTCTTGCTCGGAAGAAGAGAAATCAAAATTAAAGATCATTAGAACTCCAAAATAATTGAACTAATAGTTCTAAGCTATAGCTCTCTATTCTCACTATAACTGCTTGTCGATAAGAGTGGAAAACTTTGCCCCCTAATATATCAGCGATCGCCGATCGCTTTCCTCCTAATTAAGGTAGAGAAACTACTCTGTGCCAGATTCAATGCCGTAAGAGATTTCATCGGCTTTTTGGCGGATAGTCGTAGCGATCGCTGCATTTACTTCGTCAATTTCAAAATATTGATGAAACTTATCTGTTACTTCTAACCAATAAGAACGCCCGTTAGTTTGACGGCGTTTTCTGACGAATCCTAATTCTACCAATTCTTGAATTTGTTGGTAAGCACTGCTACCGCGCAGTTCGATCAAATCGGTTTGCAAAATCGGATTTTTGAGGGCGATCGCGGCTAAAGTTCTCAAAGCACCCGTTCCTAATTCGGCTGGAACCAGTGCCTGTAGTAGATTTTCAAAGGTCGAACGCAACTGAAGGCTGTAGCCTTTTGGGGTTTCGATAACTTCTAGGGCACTATCGCGATGAGCGTAGTCCGACATCAACTCAATTATAGCTTCTTGAATGCGCTCGCGATCGCAAACTGCATACTCGGCAATTTCTGTCAGGGAAAGCGGTTGACCCTTCAGGTAAAGAATGGCTTCAATTTTTGTGGCTAATCTTGTCATCCGATTTTGGATTTTAGATTTTGTGAGGCAGTTCGAGTCTTGGCGGTTCCCGTCGAGTCGAAACTGCCGAACCCGAAGGGGATGAAAGGATTTTGAACTTTGTTTCAGACGCGAAATGAAAGCGTCTCTACTTTGAACTTTGAACTATATTCATCATTCAATCGAGTTTGTGTCCTGTCATTTCGACAAAGATATCTTCTAAATTAGAAGGACGAACCATGACCCCTGTTCGATCGCTTAAAGAATTCAAATGAGCCTTAGCCTCTTCTAAGGTAGGAAAGAATTCATATTCAATGCGATCGCCCGACTCTTTGACGACTAATCCTTTGCCATATTTAGAGCGAAAGTAGTCCATCGTTCCTAATTCGATTAGTCTACCAGCATCTACGATCCCAATGCGATCGCATAAAAATTCTGCTTCTTCCATATAATGAGTCGTCAACAAAATTGTCATTCCTTGACGATTTAAATCGCGAATGATTTCCCACAGACGGCGACGAGTTTGCGGATCTAATCCGACTGTAGGTTCGTCCAAAAATAACACTTGTGGTTGATGAATTAACGCCCTAGCAATTTGTAAGCGTCGTTTCATCCCTCCTGAGAGGGTTTTGACTAGAGAGTTCTTGCGGTCGGCTAATTCTACATATTCTAACCAGCGCTCGATGAGTTTTTGACGTTTTGGGTTGGGAATATGGTGCATTCGCGCGTGAAACTCCATATTTTCCCATACCGTTAAATCGTTATCGACGCTGATTTGCTGCAAAACTACACCAATATTTTGCTTGACGCGATCGCGATCGCCATTGACATCGTAACCTGCTACGGTAATCCTACCTTGGGTCGGTCGAGTTAAAGTAATTAACATCCGAATTGTAGTAGATTTTCCCGCCCCATTGGGCCCTAGCAATCCAAACATTTCGCCTGCTTGGATCTCAAAGGAAAGATCGTTGACGACAGGAACCTTGTTATAAACTTTGTATACTTCTTCTAAAGAAACAGCAGCAACCATATTAAAAGTCGAAAGTCGGAAGTCGAAAGTCGAAAGTTTTGATGAAGTTAGCTTATCGCTTGTCTAACTTTATGCCAAATTAAACCAGCCGCGATTAATCCCAAACCAACTTGCCAAATAGTCGATTCAACCCAAAAAGCGAGAAATAAACAGGATAAAAGACCTACTATTCCCACCCATTTTGGAAAAAGTCGTTCTTCTGGAGGTAGTTTTAGGGCAGCTAAATTAGTAATTGCGTAGTAAATCAGAACGCTAAAAGCACTAAACGACCAAGTAGTCTTAACATTGCCCAAAAGAACCAGAAACGCGATCGCAACGCCAACAACGATAACCGACCAATAAGGCGTAGTTTGTTCGCGATCGAGACGCGCCAAAAATCTTGGCGCATCATTGCGGCGACCCATTGCCAACAAAACGCGAGACAGCCCTAAAATCAAGTTTAGCAGTACGCCCAACATTGCCGTTATCGCACCAATTGCCAGAACAAAAGCGCCTCCAGAACCCGCTACGCTGCGAATTGCTACTTCTAAGGGCGCAGCTTTTGCCTGTTGAGTAGTACTTCCTAATATATCTGCTCCGACAGCCCCAATTCCCACTGTTGCTACTGCTAGATAAAGCAGCATCGTCAGTAGCAAACAAATAATCATCGCTTTGGGGATAGTTGTTCTGGGCGATCGCGCTTCCTCTCCCATCGTAGCAATGCGACCGTAACCCGTATAAGCAACAAACATTAAAGCACTTGCTTGAAGTACGCTAGTAGGAGAATTCGCAAAAAAAGGCGTAAAATTATTCGTTCCTGCTTCAATAGCGCGGGGAAGACAAGCAATTATAAAAAATCCTAACGATAGCAGCGTTAGCGACACGATAATCGTATTCGCAACGTTAGAGCGTCGAATGCCACTGAGGACGATTAAAGTTAGTATAACTACAGCAGCCAGAGCAATAGGAATCACCCAGGTTGTTTCTAACCCAAAAAGACTTAATAAATATCCTGCAAACCCTAAAGCAGCGGTTGCAGCAGAAGCTGTCTTGGCGACTAAAAACATCCAACCTGCCGTAAAGCCAAAAGCAGGCGTAAGATAGCGATAGCCATATTCATACGTACCGCCGCTGACAGCGTGATTTGCGGCTAGCTGGGCGCTATTGAGTCCGTTACAAGTTGCTACGATCGCACCGATCGCAATGGCTAAAATGACCGCAGTTCCAGCAATTCCAGCCGCAATGCCAATACTGACAAATACCCCCGTACCGACTATCGAACCCAATCCCATTAAGGTTGCGCCAAACACGCCTAATTCTCGTTTCAGTTGGGGAGACGGAGTAGTTAAAGACATAAGCTGTAAGGCTTTTACTGATTAAGACAAGGGAATAGGCAGCAGATTAAGCTAAAGTTAGAAATTGAAGTTTAAATGTGTCTTAACTTAGCTCGATTTTCTGAGTGGCAATCTTAAGCTTTTCTAAAATTTTGCAATCGCTCTTTTGACGGTACTCGATCCGACTAACATTGAGTATATTAACAAAAAGATACAAAACTTTATTGAGTGCGTCGAAATCTGTCATTTATGCAATCTATACCAACTTTAGACCAATTCATTCCTATTCCCCAAACAGTCACAAAAGCTGCTTACCAAGCCTTTCAAGACGGAAAAAGTTACTTTGGCGTTGCGCACAAAACGATTAGCGATCGCCTAACCGATATGTTTCTCCCAGGACGGGAAAAGCAAACCAAACCCCTTTCTTTACAAACCCTTACACTGCTTCAAAAACTGCGAAGTCAACTCCTCGAAACCGATTGGCAAGATGCTGAAAATAAAGTTTATCCAGTCAGCGTGCTATTCGAGAATCCTTGGGAAGATTTCTTTCGTTATTATCCTGCTGTTTGGCTTGATATGCCCAAAATTTGGGAGAGAGTACGCAATAAAGAATATCAACAGTTCGATCCCGAACTCGATCGCGAAGGTTATCCTCGTTACTATCTGCAAAATTTCCACTATCAGACAGATGGCTATTTAAGCGATTGGTCTGCTAATCTCTACGATCTTCAAGTAGAAATTCTCTTTAATGGAACCGCCGATCTCATGCGTCGGCGCATTCTCAAACCGCTGAAAGAGGGATTAAGTAACTTCGCACCGCAACCAATGCGCGTCCTAGACGTTGCTTGCGGTACTGGACGCACCCTGAAGATGATTCGCGCGACGCTACCGAAAGCTTCTTTATTTGGCGTAGATTTATCGCCTGCTTATTTGCGTAAAGCTAATCAGTTACTATCGGAAAATCCAGGCGAATTACCGCAACTGGTTCAGGCAAATGCAGAAGAACTCCCTTATTTAGATAACTATTTCCACGGCGTTAGCAGCGTTTTTCTCTTCCACGAGTTACCTGCTGAGGCGCGTCAGCGAGTTATCGATGAATGTTTCCGCGTCATTCAACCTGGAGGCGTTTTTGTTATCTGCGATTCTATTCAAAGATCGGATTCTCCAGAAGAATTTCAAGTGATGATGGATAACTTTCCCGCCATCTTCCACGAACCTTACTACAAACACTACGTTACCGACAATCTGGTAGAACGTCTCGAACAAGCTGGTTTTCAGGATATTAAAACCGAAAACCATTTTGTGAGTAAGTATTGGGTGGCTCGCAAACCTGCTTGATGAAGGCAGAGGGCAGAAGGCGTAGAGACGCGATATATCGCGTCTGTACAAGATTCTCCCTTGTCTTCCTTGTCCTCCTTGTCCTCCTTGTCTTCCTTGTCTTCCTTGTCCTCCTTGTCTTCCTTGTCCTCCTTGTCTTCCTTGTCTTCCTTGTCTTCCTTGTCCTCCTTGTCTTCCTTGTCCTCCTTGTCCTCCTTGTCCTCCTTGTCTCCCTTGTCTCCCCTTCCCCTTTCCCCTTTCCCCTTTCCCCAGGCGAAGCCAATCACCAATATTGATTCGACCAAATTCTTAACACCTCAGCAACAGACCATGCTTGAGCGATACAACCTTTGGGAGTGAAGGGAGCGTTACCGTCAAAAATTTCGCTGATGCTGCCGATACCTGCCTCTAATAGATGATTTGCCATCGGTTCGAGAAATTTCTTTGCACTGACAGGATCTTTGTAGACGCGCAAATGAGCTAAGATAAAATGCCCTAGCAACCATCCCCAAACCGTTCCTTGATGATATGCGCCATCTCGTCGAACGCGATCGCCCCTATAATATCCTTCATACTGTCCGTCAGTAGGGGCAAGGCTGCGCAAGCCGTAAGGAGTTAATAAAAGCTTTTTACAAAAATTAACTACTTTTTGCTGTTGGAAGGGGGTTAGAGGGCTTTGGGGCAGCGATATAGCAAAGATTTGATTGGGGCGTAGGGAAGTGTCATTGCCTTCGGGAGTATCGAGAACATCGAAGCAATAACCTAAGTGGTCGTTCCAGAAGCGTTGGAAGCCTTGTAAGGTCTTAGAAGCCATCGTATCGTATTCTTGATGGGGTTTTCCTAATTTTTGAGCGAATGTAGAGAGCGATCGCAAAGCATTATACCAAAGTGCGTTGATTTCTACAGGTTTGCCGATACGCGGAGTTACTACCCAGTTATCGACTTTCGCATCCATCCAAGTGAGTTGTCCGCCTGGGATTCCAGCATAGATCAATCCGTCATCGTCGCAATGAATGTTAGATCTCGTTCCCCGACAATGCCAATCGATAATATCTGTAAGTTTAGGAAAGAGTTCTTCTAAGAGTGTCTCGTCTCCTGTCGTCTCATAATAAGCGCGAATCGCTTCAAAATACCAAAGCGTCGCGTCAACGGTATTGTAATCCCTATCGGTTAGCGGTGCGCCATCGTCGGGAAATCGATTGGGTAACATTCCCTGACTGATATATTCAGCAAAGGTGCAAAGGATAGAACGAGCAATTTCAGGACGACCTGTAGAGAGGGTTAAACCTGGTAGACTAATCATCGTATCTCGTCCCCAGTCGCTAAACCAGTGATACCCTGCAATAATTGTTTTTCCATCGGGACGGTTAGGAACGGGACGATTGACGATAAATTGGTCGGAAGCTAGGACTAAATGTTTCACCCATTCAGGTGCATCTTTAATTGGGGTTGCACGGTTGAGTAAGTCTCTTTCGTAAAGGCGACGAACTTCTAACTGTGCAATTCCATTTAAATCTGGATTGCTTTCTGTTGTAGCGACAAGGGTTAACGGTTTTCCTGGTTCGATAGTAGCGTTAAAGGTAGCTGCATGAAGATTATCGTCGAAATATTCTAAACCGCGATCGCGTTCTGTCGCTAATTCAAATCCGTAGTACCATTCATTAACTAAGGAGATAGTAGCATCGTCCGAAAACAAGTAAAAAGGAACGGCATCGGGAATTGCAGTTACTTTTACTCCACGTTCTATCGATCTTACATCCATGCGCCAGTTTCCAGCTTTTGTTCTTCCGTGATGGTCGCGATAATTTACTAAAGCTTTGAGGGATAGCGTCAGGGGTTTTGTGGTTTCGTAATGAATATAGGTAGTATTCTCGCCATACTTCATCCAAATGCGTTTTTCTAATGATGCCTCTCCTAACTGATAGCACCATCGCGCGATCGTTCCTTCTAAATTAAAACACTCAAGAGTGCGCTCGCACTGCGGATCGACAATTCCATTCGCCCAATTATTCGTAAATAGCGGATAAACTAAACCATTATATTCAGCCGTATCGTCCAATTTTGTTACCAATACCGTGCGTTCTAGGGGCGGATTCAAAGCAGCTACGAGAATGCCATGATATCCTCTAGTTAAAGAATTTGCGATTGTTCCCGAAGCATAACCTCCAATTCCATTCGTTACTAACCATTCTCGCCTCTGTATAGCATCCAAATCGCTACAGATTTCTCGTCCAAAAGAAATACTCATCTAAATCCGCTAAATATTATTGCCCTTGTCCTGTATCTATTTTAGAGAAGTGAAACGATAGATTTTTTCCTATCTCAGCTTTCTTAGGAGATTTTTATCAAATTCTCAGTTTTCCATCAGTCTCTTCTCAACTAAGTCAATCATCCTAATAATTATCGAACAAAGAACGCAAATCAATTGACTTGAGAGGAAAAAAATTATGCAACGTTTAATTATGAGTAGCTTAGCAGTTGTATTGATGTCTGCAATGAATACTCCTAACGCTTTAGCACAAATGACTGCTTATAATCAGAATACCAATCGCAACACTATTACAAAAGTTCAACCCTTCAACCTTGCTTATCATGGCTATCAAGGTCATTATAAAAACATTCCTAGCGGTGCTGCTTTTGTAAGTGGAATTCAATCTGGAAAAGTTAATGCCAAAACCCTCATCCAAAGTGCTATAGCAGAAGGTAGACTCTCTCCAGAAACGCTACGCGATCGCGCCTATATTAACGTTCTTGAAACTCAATTGCAAGGATTTCTTAACTAACAACAATATCGGGTGGAGATTATTTTTACTCTTCAACTAATCTTCACTCGAACGAATCAAACATGGAGGAAATAAATATGAAACGTATAATTCTTAGTAGCTTAGCTGTTATACTGATGTCTGCGGTAAATATTTCTAGTGCTGTAGCTAATCCCACTGCTTACAATCAGAATAGCGATCGCCACAATATTACTACTATCCAACCGTTTAATCTCGTTCATCTTGGCTATCAAGGTTATTTCAAAAATATTCCTAGTAATGGAGCCTTTATTTCTGGAGTTAAATCGGGAAGAATTAATGCCAAAACTCTCATCGAAAGTGCGATCGCGCAAGGTAGATTAGCACCAGAAAGCCTAAACAATCGAGGCTATATCAATTCTGTAAATAATCAATTACAATTCCTTCTAAATACTAATTAATTTGGAGCGGTAACATCAAATTAACAAGCGGTTAGAAATTACCTAATCGCTATTTTTTCGTTAAACAAGTCTAGAATATTAAACCACGCCTCCTTGCTAACTGGTTAATACAAGAATTCTGTGCGATCGTAATATATTTGCTATAGTTAGCCAAGAAATCTATTTCTTGGCTAACAGTAAAAGTTCATTTAAACTCAGATTTTGCACCATTTTTAATAGTCCGCCCCTCGATTTAAATCGCTGCCTCACATATCTAGTCGTCTGAAGACGACTAGATATGTGTTTGAGTCCATTTTAATGGACTTTATATGTAAGACAGGGAATTTATTCCCTGGCGGTTATTGCAAAGAAGTGCAAGATGTGAGTTTTAATGGACTCAAAAAGATTTTAGTGATTAGGACGAAAGTTAATTTCCGTGCGGTTTATGCTCTCCATCTCTTGTAACATCTTTTTAGCAGCTTCTTGTCCGTAAACATGAGCTAACATTCCCGATAACCAATCTAATTTTTTGAAAGATCCATCAGGTTTTAAGTCTTGCATCCGTTCGAGAAAATTGTACGCTTGATTATCAAAATCTGGTAAAAATTTATAAAATACTTCAATAAACTCTGAAGAACCACCGAGTAATCCATGATGTTCGTCTGATATCATAAGTCCCCATTTTCCTTGCGCCGAATACAGAATGTATTCTGGAATAATAAGCATATCTAATTTAATTTCAATTCGTTTTTCAGGGATTGGTGAAATAAAACCTTCAAACAATTCTGATAAAAGAATATAACAATCGCTAAATTGACTTTCAAATTGCCAAAAAACTGAAAGATAGCAGCCTATATCTCCTTGTTTAGTAGCTGCTTCCGTTAAAGCTTCTAAAAATGGTTGCTCAAGATTGTAGCAAGGATAAATAACCCTTCTAGCAATAATATTTGGTGAAAAAGGCTGACCGAAAGGATAGTCATTAATAAAGATTTTTCTAAGAATGGGTTCAGCCTCTAGTTTATATTGTGCTTCGGTGAGAACGTGCATATAAAACCTTAATCTTCATTATCGTCCAGGCAAAAACTTAAGACAATTGAAAGCAACCTTTGATAGCATTGGGATTAACTGGGGACGTAGTAATTGGGGTTCAAAAACTTTCATGCGTCGAGTATTTGCTTCAAGACAAGTAGAAAAGAATAACTTAGCCGTTAAATCGTCCATAAACGTACTCGCACTCGTCGCGGTAAATCCTTTTTGCTTATCTTCTTGGGAACCTCCAAATGTTTTAACTAATCCCCACAAAGCATTCTTATAATGCCTCAATGTAGAAAGCGATCGCAAGCCATTAAAACCCCGTCCACGATGGATTTGTTCGTAAGTAAACCAATTGACGAAAAAAACGATGTGACGCGCTTCTTCATCGAGAATGGGATCGAAAATCGCAAACAAAGCTTCAGGAAAATAGTTAGACTGACGCGCAATATCAAATAAGCCAAAAGCAAAGAAAGAGTCCAAACATTCCTCAAAACCAAAATTTTTAAAAGCCGTATCAATATTTTGAGGAATATTTATAGGTGGCAAATCGGAAATTTGAATATTGTAGCGATCGATGAGAAACTGAATTAGCCTGGCATGACGGCTTTCTTCTCTACCTTGCAGCGCGATCGCATCTTGTATCAAAGGATCGCTTACTTCCTTGGCAAAAGCACTTACCATCTCTCCGGCTTTGCGTTCTGTATACAACGCTTGTTTCCAAAAAGGAATCGCTTGCAACCGTTCTAATGCTAACCCATCGAGTTCGGGCCAGGGGAGTTGTTCGGGTTCGTATTTGAGATGGCTGTCGATAAAGCTGCGACAAAAGAGTTCTTTGTGTTGTTCG
>JALOOL010000527.1 GCA_025454425.1 Hydrococcus sp. Prado102
GCTGGCTATCCGGCTCCAGAGCAACGTTATCTCTTCCACAGCGATGCTGTAAAATAAGCTTATCGTTCCCTGGTTAAGTCCCAGGGAACCAGGTAAATTTTTGACTTCCACGGCTTTAACATGAGTGGGGTCATGAAAGTCTTCTGCTTCCATTGAGATAGACCTTTACCAAGGACTGCCAATAAGAGTAAAACTCGCCCAATAAAAAGGATGAGAGAGATTATTTTCTTTACTATTAGCGAGAACTGATGGCAAAGCAATCTCGCCTCTAGAATTAATTAATTCTCCTTGTTGCAAATAAACTCTACCTTGGAGTAAAGCAAGTTGCGTTTGTCTAAGCGCATCAGCTTTGAAAGGAATGGTTTTTAGCTGTTGATAAAACTCGCTCATCAAAGCTAGGGTTCCTGCATCGCTGACATACCACAGACTCGCCAAAACCGATTTTACACCCGACTGTAAGGCTAAGCCAGCAAAACCCATCTCGGCATCGCGATCGCCCACTGCCGTCTGACAAGCACTCAGTACTAATAATTCTACTGGCGGCTCGTTTAATTTAAGTCGATTGAGTCGGTCGAGGGTTACTTTGCGATCGAAAAATTGAATGTAAGAGTTGCGCGGAATACCAGGAACAAAATCGGCGTGAGTTGCTAAATGAACGATCTCAAAAGATTCTCGTTGTCGTTGCGCTTGTAGATTAGCGACAGTAAATTCTTGGTTGAGAATTGTTACCCCTTGCCACGGATTAGGACTAATTGCAGATAATTCTACTTCCACCGCTGGCAAAGAGGCTTGATTTTTAAAATCAGTCGCCCCCATTGCTAAAACTTTTGCATTGTTTAATTTGGTGTAGCTTATCGGCGATAAATTAAATCCAGGGATTCGAGTCAAACTATATTTTTCAACTAAAAAATGTTCTCCATCGTGCAGCGCAGCTAAAGGAAGCGTCCGCAATCCAACACCCAAGCACGTTATCAGCGTATCTATCTTTTCTGCTTGTAGATCGGATTCGATTGGTGCAATCAGCCATTTATACAATAGCCGAGCGGATGGAAGATAATTATTAGCTAAGTTGCTAACTTTTTCAACGAACTCTTGAGTTACGATGGTAAGCGATCGCTCGTTGGCTTCTCGAATTTGTTTGCCGATGGGTTCTTTCCCAGGAGTAATCAAGAAGAGATTCAGCGCTTCTGGCTGAGGCAATAACCAAAGCACAGCAGTTTTTTTGCCAGTTTCTTCGCTAATTTCTAATAGCTTTTGGGATATTTGTCGGGGTTTCAGCGACAAACTAGCGAAATCTTCTTGAAAATACTCTTCGTATTGATCCTCCCATTTACCTTCAACTCCATAAATTAGATTGCTCAAATTTTCGGAGTTTATGTCTATAGCTTTTTGCTCATTGTAGGCGATCGGCTTTGCCGCTGCGCTTGGCGCAATCGCAATAGTTGGCGAATGACTGACAAAACTATTTATTGTAAAAGACAAACCAATTGCTAACAAAAATAGCAACAGTTGCCCGATAATCTTTTTCAACACGACTAATACATCTAACTCATAGCACTATGTTTTTATTAGATCGTGTCAGTCTAACTTATACAAATTGCTCGGCTCGATCGCAATATATTTTAATACTTTAAGCTCGGCACTAACTTGAAGGAAAACGAGTAATTTCGGCGGCTGCTTGTAGAGTTAATTGTCCTGGCGCGATCGCCACTTTTTCGATTTGTAAATCGATTCCATCCATCAAAAAATCATTTAGATTAAAAATTTTTTCTGCTTGTGCCAAGACAACAGAAATAAGACTCACTGCTATTTCCTCATTTTCGGAGGAGCGAATATTTTCCAAAGCAACTCCTTTTCCTGTGAGGTTAATATAAGGTTTTACCGTTACAAAAATGTCTTTCTTTTCGCGAGTTTCTGGTAAATAAACTTTGACGGTAATAGTAATTGTGCTATCAGAACCAATCTGACAATTGACGCGCTCGATCTCAGTCGCGATCGCTGCTTTTTGCAGTTGTTTTTTAAACGATTCAACACCAAAAGCACTCTCTAAATCTGCCTCGTTTAGAACAACCCAAGCAAATCCCTGACTGGGTTGAGTCAATTCGATATTTCCTATCAAAGCTTTGAGAGGACTGACAGCAATTGCATTAAAGGTCATGTTTAGTTCCTGCATTCTCAGGTATTTATTCATGACCAAACCTTTGCCATCTATAACTAGCGATTCTAATTCTCCTTTTGCTAGCTTACTCGGATCGGTTTTAACTCGAACATTTAGCTTTTCGGCTCTTTCTAACTGCGCAGACAAAGCGAATTCAGCGATTTTATTGAGAGTTTTTTCTCCGAGATCGTCAATGTTAAGAAACACGATATATCCTTAGTATCTATTAACTTCTATTTTAGTATTTAATGCTTTTTAATAATTAACCCCACCCTTCAAAAAAATAAGCCCTCGTGAGTTGAGGACTTATCTAACTTTAGAAGGATGAAAAAATTCATCCTTTCTTACTTAAAAAAATTAGAGAGCGTTACCGCGAGGTAGAACTTCTTCTGGGAAAGTGAAATTCTCGTGAGGTTGATCCTGCGGAGCCATCCAAGCTCGCAGACCCTCGTTGAGTAGAATATTTTTGGTGTAGAATGTCTCGAAT